>VBLM01000467.1 GCA_005879095.1 Deltaproteobacteria bacterium | reverse complement strand
GGGCCGCTATCTTCGCCTGGTGACGACCAAGGTGAACGATGGCACGGGCTGGTCACTCGGTCTCTTCGAGTTCTGGGCAGAGGGCCTCTGAATCGCCGTTAGGATGCCGCATGCTCACCGATCGCCTTCCGCGCGTTCGCCTCGGCCACCTGCCCACACCACTGCACGAGCTGCCGCGCCTGTCCCGGGCGCTGGGCGGCCCGCGCATCTTCGTGAAGCGCGACGACCAGACCGGGCTCGCGATCGGCGGCAACAAGACGCGCAAGCTCGAGTTCAGCGTTGCCGAGGCCCTGCGCCGGGACGCCGACACTCTGGTCACGCTCGGCGCGGTGCAGTCGAATCATGCCCGGCAGACCGCGGCCGCGGCCGCCGCATGCGGGCTGCGGTGCGTGATCGTCTTGCGCGGCCACGCCCCCGAGCTCGCCAACGGAAACCTGCTCCTCGACCATCTGCTCGGCGCGCGGATCGTCTTCTCGGGCGAGCGCAGCCTCGAGCAGGTGGGTGAAGAGGTAGTGGCTGCGGAGGCGGCCGCCCGGCGCCGCCGGGTTCGTCGCCGCGCTGGAGGAGCTGATGGGCCAGCTCGACGAGCAGCGGCTCCGGGTCGATCGGGTGGTCTTCGCGAGCAGTTCCTTCGGGACCCAGGCCGGGCTATGCGTAGGCGCCAGGGCGCTCGGCTTTCAGGCGCAGCTCGCCGGCATCGCGATCGACAGCGAGCTCCCGGAATTGCAAGCCGCGGTCGCGGGAATCGCTGCGAGACTCGCCCCCCGCATCGGCCTGCAGGCGTCCTTCGCGCCGGGAGAGGTGGTCGCGTACGACGCGTACCGCGGCGGCGGCTACGCGGTGCTGGGCGGGCCGGAGCGCGAGGCGATCGAGCTCGCCGCCCGCCACGAGGGGATCCTCCTCGATCCGGTGTACACCGGGCGGGCGATGGCCGGGCTCGTCGATCTCGTCCGGCGCGGCGAGTTCCGCGCCGGTGAGACGATCGTGTTCTGGCATACCGGCGGCACGCCCGCGCTCTTTGCCTATGCCGGCGAGCTCCTCGCCGATCAGGTCCCTTGATCGTGCGGGACGACGACGGTGGCCGCCTTCGGCGCGCTGTCGTTGCCCGACGCATCGGTGCACGTCACCCAGACGTTGTAGGTGCGGCCGCTACCGCCGCCCGAGCGATCGGCACGGAGGTTGACCGTCATCGGGCCGGTGATCTGGAAGTCGGCGCCCTCGTTGCTGGTCACGCTCGTGATCCGGCAGCGATTCGAGACCGACGCGTCGCAGTTATCGCTCGCGACCGCGCCGATCGAGACCGACACCAGTTTCTTGTTCGGCGGCCAGAGCACGGCAGGTGCCGCGCTGGTCTCCCCGATCACCGGGCGCGTTGTGTCCACCACGTGGACCGTCGCGTGGCACGCCGCCGAGACGTTGCCCCACGGATCGGTCGCGGTCAGCCCGGCCGGCGTGGCCCCGAGGCCAAATGGCCCACTCGGCGACTGCGCAGTCGTGACCGGATCGGTATCGGCATCGAACGACCCGTTCTCGATCGATGCCGAGGCATGGCACGACGCGTCGGCCGAGACGCTCACGTCGTGACAGACCGCGGTCGGCACCGTCTCCGGCCGGAACGCGGCGGTCGTCGGATCGGTAGGCCCCGGCGTGGGCGGCTGGAAGTTGAACGGAGCCGTCGGCGAAGGCCGGAAGTTCGGCGTGATCATCCGCGTCAGCTCGGCCTGCGCGTCCTCAGCGAGCTCGAGCCGGTGGTGGATCAGGTCGGTCAGCGCGGCGACGACGCTGTTGAAGTAAACGGCGTACGTCGGATAGCGAGCGGCGACCGACTGCCGCGGGTCGGCCGCTCCGACCCGCGCCGCCTCCGTCTGCGCGAAGGGAATGAACTGCCCGGAGCTCTCGCACCCGTCGTTGGCCTGCGCGCCGGAGCGCAGCGCCCAACCCGTATACGTCCCGAGCGGCACGGTCACGTCCGGCAGCCGCACGCCGGCGATGTCGTTCCCGTCGGAATCGGTCTTCGGGATGAGGCTCGGATAGATCGGCCCGTTCAGCGGATTGTCCTGGTAGGTCGCCTGCGGACCGGCCGGCGGCGCCACGACGTGGATCACCGGCGGATTGATGGTCGCGATCCCGGTCGTGTAGAAGTCCGGGCCGTAGTCGAACAGGTACCGCGTCGTCTTGAGGCCGGTGTAGGTGACGCCCGGGATGCTCGGGAACCCCATCCCCGACTGCGGCAGCGGCGGCACCAGCGTGCCGTCGGCGAGCCGCGGCACGCGCGTCGGCGGCGGCGGAACCCCGTCGAGCCACGTGTCGAGAGCGAGGGAGAGCGCCCGCTGTACCGGCGACGAGCTGAGCGGGTTCTGGAACTGCTGGCAGTTTCCTCTCGACGAGCCGCTGCCGGTTCCGTGCTGCATGCTGGA
>VBLM01000465.1 GCA_005879095.1 Deltaproteobacteria bacterium | reverse complement strand
CATCGGCGGCGCGAACGGCGCGCCGCTCGAGCCTCCCGAAGGCGTGGCGGGCGCGACGTACTTGCGCGGTCTCGCCGGCGACGAACGCGAGCGCGTGGCGCGCGCATGGCTTGAAAACCTGTGCACGCTCGGCCGTATTTCAGGCGGTCAGCCGCGCCTGGTTGTCTTTTTTCCCGAAAATCCAGGCGCCGAGGACGCCGAGCTCGTAACAGAGCAGCATCGGCAACGCCATCAGCGCGAGGTTGAACGGATCGCCGGTCGGAGTGACGATCGCGGCGATGATCACGTTCACCACGATCGCGTGCCGCCGGTACTTGCTGAGAAACTTCCAGTCGACCACGCCGATCATCGCCAGCAGGGTGAGAATGAGCGGCAGCTCGAAGACGATGCCGAAAGCGAGCAGCAGCATCATCACCAGCCCGAGCTGCTCGTCCATCATCAGGACCGGCTTGATGTCGGGGCCGGCGGAATTGATCAGGAACTGGAACGCGGGCGGCAGGATGATCGTGTAGCAGAAGACCGCGCCGCCGACGAAGAACAGCGTGGCCGCGGCGACGAACGGCACGATCTTGCGCCGCTCGCGGCGGTACAGCCCGGGCGCGACGAAGAGCCAGATCTGCCAGAAGATCATCGGCGAGGCGACGAAGAGGCCCGCGTAGAGACCGACCTTCAGGTAGATCATGAAGGGCTCGATGCTCGACGAAAAGTGAAGCGCCTTCTCGCCTTCGGGCAGCGCGGCGAAAACGGGCCGCATGAGGAAGTGGAAAAGCTGCTGCGACCAATAGTAGGACGCGCAGAAGCCGAGCAGCAGCCAGATCACCGCCCACTTGAGCCGCTGGCGGAGCTCGAGCAGGTGCTCGCGCAGCGAGAGGTGGACGTCGTCTTCCGGGCCTTCGGCGGCGGGTTTCGGCAACAGCGCCGGGCTCACGGCTTGGCGACCCCGCGGTCCGCGCCGGCGCTTTCAGCGCCTTCGCGAGGGACGACCTTGAGATCGGCGGCGGCGCGGCGGGCGGCCGCGCGGGCGGCTGCCGGATCTTCAGCCGCCTCGGTCGCTGAAGTCCGCGCATTTGCTCTCGCGGCAGCGGGATCATCCGGCGGCGGCGGAGGCACCGGCGCGATCATCCGCTGCGGCTCGGTGTCGATGCGGGCGATCTCCTGCTCGAACTGGCCCTTCAGGTCGTCGGTGGCCTTACGCAGCTCGCGTAAGCCTTTTCCCAATGATTTCGCGAGGACCGGGAGCTGGTCCGGCCCCAGCAGCAGCAAGGCCAGGCCGAGGATGATGATGACTTCCGTCATCGAGAGGCCGCCGATCATGGCCCCCGTTGTAACAGAGGATCAGCGCAGCAGCCAGATGACGAGCGCACTGACCAGGACGACCGCAAGACCGGCCCCGAATCCGACCGTCAATACCCCCATACGGGGCATCCCTATCTGCATTCCCCCGCGCGCGCGCTTCGGCGAGGGCCGCGCTCGCACCGGCGATCGGGTGCCGGCGGGAGGCGTCCGGGGATACGCCGGCGTGACCGGATGGACGACGGGTTCGGCCGGTCGCACTTTCGTGGCCTCGATGGCGCGCGCGAGCGCCGCGGCTTTCGAATCCTGGGGTGAAGGTGCTTTCTTCGTCGGGGCGTACGCCCACTTCAGATCGTCGAGCGCGAATTTACCGGTCTTGCCGGTGGAGACGCTCGGGATCTCACCGCTGGTGAAGAGCGATTTCGCGACCTGCTGCTGGTGGATGAGCTCGCCGAGGGGAAGCATCTCCACGATGGTGCTGATAGGGGCCGCTTCGCGAAGACGATCGCGCGCGGGGGGAGCCGGCGTCACAGGCTCGGCGGGCGGCGGAGGGGTGGGCGCGGCCACGTCGAGCTCGATCTCTTCTTCGACGGACGGCGGAGGAGTCGGCGGGGCCAGGTCGAGCTCGATCTCTTCCTCTTCCTCGGCCGGCGGCGCTCGCCGCGCTTTTGCCAGAGCCGCCGCAGGCGGTGGCGGCGGCCGCAGGTTGCGCTGTCGGGCTTGCACCCGCGCTTTGAAGAGCGGCGCCAGATCGCCCACCTTGGCCGCCGGCAGCCACTCGCTCATCCCTTCCTTCCAGACGAACGTCTCTTCATCGATCAGATCGGTGGACATCCGCAGCGCGAACTCCCCGCGGGTCATCGGGCCAGCCTCGCGCCCGTCGACCATCGCAAACCAGATTGTCTGGTCGCGAGCCATGCCGATGTTTTACCGCTGCTCGGCGGCGCAGGGAAGCCTCGTCAATCCGTACCGTCGCGTGCGAACGCGAAACCGCGCAGGCGCTCCAGGTCCCGTGTTGACGCTTTGCGCCATCCGATCTTGAGCAACCACGAGACAGGGACCGACAGCCGCGCCTGCCGGTCTGAAACCGACAGCGCGTCGGACGAAAACGGATCACGACCGGCTGCGCCGAAGTGGTGCTCATGGTTGCGCAGGACATAGGCAATTGCCCGGACGACCTCCGTCGGCGTCTTCAACAGGCGCGCATCGTAATGATCGTCGAAAACAGAACCGGCGCAGCCCATCAATGCGTTGAGGGCCTTCGCGATGCGTATGCTGAGGCCCTGCATTCCGCGCGTCAGCGCTTCTGCGCTGTCTGCCTCGACGATGAAATGGACGTGGTTGCCGAGGACCGAATACTCGATCACGCGCAACCCAAATCTGCCGGTCGCCTCTGCGAGGCAGTCGCCTACACGGCGATAGCAGCGCTGGCTCCTCAGGTTCCAGACATGCCGTCGCACACGCGTCGTCACGTGCACCGGCGTCGGCTTCTCGAACTTCGACCGCGCATGATGCGACGCCCGCGTGCCTCGCCGCCGGCCGGCACCCTGTCGTTTGCCGCCGCGTGGCTTGGGAAAAGGAAGGTCTTGTTGTATCGCCATTTGAAATGAGGATATATTGTTTCTGTTCCACCGTCAATCGGAAGTTGACCGCCTGCCGCGCAAGGTGACATCCCTGCGCCCGTGACTTACTTGCGCGCTGCCTTGCTTGCTCTTGCGGCCGCTGTTGCGTTGGGAGTCGCGGCTGGCGCGACTGCCGCAGTTGTTGTCTCGCGCGAACTCTCAAGGGCGGG
>VBLM01000062.1 GCA_005879095.1 Deltaproteobacteria bacterium | reverse complement strand
GATGATCGACGCCAGCGTCGTGCTCTTGCCCGAGCCGGTGGGCCCGGTGACGAGGACCAGGCCGCGCGGCTTCTTGGCCAGCTCGCTGATGATGGGCGGCAGTCCAAGCTCTTGAAAAGTAAGGATTTTGAAGGGGATCGTGCGGAACGCCGCGGCGACCGCGCCGCGCTGCATGAAGAGGTTGGCGCGGAAGCGCGACAGGCCCTTCACGCCGAAGCTCAAGTCGAGCTCGTTCTCTTCCTCGAACTTGTGCTTCTGCGCGTCGGCAAGAATCGAATAGCAAAGCTGCTTCGTCTCCACCGGGGTGAGCGGCGGAGTCTTCAGAGGAACGAGCGAGCCATCGATGCGGAGCTGCGGAGGCGAGCCGGTGGTGATGTGGAGGTCGCTCGACCCCTTCTCCACCATCGCCTTCAAGAGTTGATGCAGGTTCGGCATTTCACCTCATCGTATCAGGCGCTGTGTTTCCGACCACTTCTTCGATGCTGGTCGTACCGACCTTGAGCTTGGCGATGGCCGACATGCGCAGCGTCTGCATGCCCAACCGGATGGCCTCCGCCTTCAGCTCAGCCGTCGAAGCGCCGTTGATCACGAGCTCTTTCAGGCTGTCCCAGAGCGGCATCACTTCATACAACGCCACGCGGCCCTTGTAACCGCGGTCATTGCAGGTGCGGCACCCACCCGGCTCGAAGACCTGGAAAGTCCCGATTTCCTCGGGTTTGACGCCGATGTCGGTCAATGCCTGTGCAGGTACGTCAACAGGCTTCTTGCACTCCTGGCAGAGCTTTCGCGCCAGTCGCTGGGCGAGAATCAGGTTCACGGCCGAGGTCACGAGGAACGGCTCGATACCCATGTTGAGCAGACGGGAAACCGTACCCGGAGCGTCGTTGGTATGGAGGGTGGAGAGCACCAGGTGGCCCGTCAAAGCGGCCTTGATGCCGATTTCCGCCGTTTCGAAGTCTCGAATCTCGCCGACCATGATGATGTCGGGGTCCTGACGGAGAAAGCTGCGGAGGGCGGCGGCGAAGTTGAGACCGATGTCCTCGTGCATCTGCACCTGGTTGATGCCGGCGAAGTTGAATTCGACCGGGTCTTCCGCGGTGCTGATGTTGTCACTCGTTTTATTCAGCTCTGAAAGAGCTGAGTAAAGCGTAGTGGTTTTTCCCGATCCGGTGGGGCCGGTCACCAGCACCATCCCGTATGGCCGGTCGATGGCTTCCTTGAACAATTTCAACGGGTCCGGGTCGAAGCCGAGCTTGGTCATGTCGAGCTGCAAGTTCGACTTGTCCAAGAGACGGAGAACGACCTTCTCGCCGAAGAGCGTCGGGCATACAGAAACGCGGAAGTCCATCTCGCGCCCCTTACCCAACTTCAGTTTGATTCTTCCGTCCTGCGGCAGGCGGCGCTCGGCAATGTCGAGCTCGGCCATGATCTTGAGGCGCGAGATGATCGCCATCTTGAGCTTCATCGGCGGCTTCATCACCTCGTAGAGCACGCCGTCCACGCGGTAGCGGACGCGGAAGTCCTTCTCGTACGGCTCGACGTGGATGTCGCTCGCGCCCTTCTTGATGGCGTCGAGGAGGATCAGGTTGACCAGCTTGACCACCGGCGCTTCGGCCGCCGACTTGTCGTACGAGGGGCCTTTCTCGGCGTAGTACTTCTCGAGGGCCTCCTTGATGGCCTGCTCGGAAGCGACGACGACCTCGATGTTGTAGCCGGTGAGGAACTTGATGTCGTCGATGGCGTAGATGTTCGACGGGTCGCTCATCGCGAGGATCAGCGAGGCGCCGGCGCGGTTGACCGGGATGCACTGGTGCTTCTCGGCCACTTCCTTCGGGACGAGCTTCACCACCTCCATGTCGATGTCGAATTCCTTCAGGTTGATCGAAGGAACGCCGTACTGCTTGGAAAGGAAGTTGGTGAGCTCGGATTCCTCGATGAAGCCGAGCTTGGTCAGGTGGTAGCCGATACGGCCGCCCGCCTTCTTCTGCTCGTCCTGGGCTTTCTGCAGTTGCTGCAGCGAGATCAGGTTTTCGCGGACCAGGAGTTCGCCGAGACGTCCAGCCATGCCGTGTACCCCACGCTTAACGAAGTTGGAGGCACCGAGTATAGGCGATCGGTGCCCCGTCAAGCGAGAAACCAAGCGAACTCGCGAGCAAATTCCGCGGATTAGAAATGCAGCGCGATGGCGTCTGGAAGCAGGCTTGCCTGCGCCTGCCCGCCCGAAAGCTTCCCTTCGTAATGCTCGTGCTCGGTCCAGATAGCGAGGACGAGGCCGATCACCGCCGTCGCAGCGCCGCCGGCGACCATGCTGCCGGCAACGGTCGTGTTTGGGCCGCTTCCGGCAGCCAGCTCGGCATCGGTGTACGAGCTGCGGGCCGCGAAGAACCCGACGCCGAGCGCACCGACGAACAGTCCGCCGACGCCGAGGACGGCGGCGACGGTGGTGCTGCCGCGGCCGGGGACGTACGCCGCTTCGACCGACCGGCCGGTTGCAAACGAACTGGTGGACGGAAGCGAGACGCGGTGGCGGTCCTCGGTGCGGTCGGCGTCGCGCTCGGCGTAATACGAGGTGCCGCGCGCAAGCCGCTGCGTGCACGGGAGCTGGCACAGCATCGAGCCGTCGCTGGTCACCAGCAGCCACTTCCCCTCCGGCGGCGCGGGCACTTTCATCGTGATCGCATCGGTGGCGCGCACCGGCGGCGCAGAGGGAACCTGCGTCGACAGCGGCGGAGCGGCCGGAGCGGGCGCGATCGGCTCGACCAGCCGCCTGACCGCACCGGGCAGATTCGCGTCGAGCGCTTCGACGTCGACGCCGGACGCCGACACCGCCCCCAGGAGTGTGCCGGTGTGGGTGTCGTGGAGCTTGAGCGTCGCCTTGAGCGTGGCGCCGACGCGCAATACCTCGCCGCTGATGACGTAGTCGGCGCCGAGGCGGCGTCCGGTGTCGACCTCGCACTCGCCTTCGCAGTTCTCCAGCGACTTCCCCTGCGACTGCAGGAGCACGAGCATGTTCTCGCGGGTCATCACCTGCACGCCGAGTTTGGCGTCGAGGACTTCGGCGCGGATACGGTCGGACAGGTACGACGCGTCGACGGCTTTCTTGTCGCCGCCTTCGAGCTTGTTGTGCAATTCGAGGACGGACAGCAGCTTCCCATCCGCCAGCGCCGGAGCGGAAGCGGCGAGGAGCAACAGCAGGATTTTCATGTGCCCGTCCTATCACACGACGCCGAGCAGGCGGCGGGCCTCGACGACATCCTTGGCGATCTGGTCCTTGAGCGCGTCGACGTTGGGAAAGCGGCGCTCCTCGCGCAGCCGGTGGACGAATTGCACCCGCACACGCCGGGCGTAGATGTCCTGGTCGAAGTCGAAGAGGAACACTTCCAGCGAGAGCGGCGGCCGGCCGGCCGCGCCGGCCTGTGCGACCAGCGGACGAAAAGTGGGATTGAGACCTAGGTTGGCGGCGCCGCCGAGCAGCGGACCATCGGGCAACAGCCGCGCGCGGACCGCGTAAACGCCGACCGCAGGCAAAAGCTCGTTGGTGGTGCGGATGTTCGCGGTCGGCCACCCGAGCTTGCGGCCGCGGCCGGCGCCCTGCACGACCTCGCCGTCGAGGTCGAACGGCCGCCCCAGCAGCATGTTCGCGGCCTCGACCCGGCCTTCGAGGACGAACTCGCGCACCTTGGTCGACGAGCAGACGAGGCCGTTGACCGTGACCGGCGGCACCACGTGCAGCCGCACGCCGCGCTCCTCCAGCGCGAGCCGCAGCGAGCCGACGCTGCCGGCGCGCGCTTTTCCGTAGGTGAAATCGTGGCCGACCACGACTTCGGTCACGCCGGTCGCGATCAACATCTCGACGAACTGCGAGGCTTCGGTCCCCATGAAGGCGGCATCGAACGGCTGCTCGACCAGCTCTTCCACGCCCTGGTCGGCGAGGAGCTCGCGTTTGCGGGGGAGCTCGCAGATGAGCGGCGGCGCGTACTGCGGCGCCAGCAGCCGCGCCGGATGCGGCTCGAACGTCAGCGCGCAGACGGGCCCGCTCGCGTCCCGGCGGGCGGCGAAGAAGAGCGCCTGGTGCCCGAGGTGGACCCCGTCGAAGTTCCCGATCGCAATGGCCCCGCGGGTCAGCCGGTTGACCGACACGCTCAGGCTCTTATGGATGCGCATCCGGCCGACTGATAAACGGAAAGAATGGAAAAGAGCAACTTCCACCACAGAGGCACAGAGGTCACAGAGTTGGTTTTTTACAAAAGAGCTTTTCTCCGTGCCTTCTGTGCCTCTGTGGTGTGCTTTGGCGTTTCCCGGGCTGCGGCAGCGGCGGAAGTGAGATTCGATGGGTCGTACAGGCTGCGGTTCAACGGCGACAGCAGCTTGCCGCTCGATGAGACCGGGTTCGCCAGCGGGCAGAAGAGCTGGGCCGAGCACCGGCTGCGGCTGACGCCGAAGATCGTCGAGATCGGCGAGAACGACGCCATCGAGTTCCAGGCCAGCTTCGACATCCTCTCCGGAGAGGTGGCGGGCGACGTCGCCAACGACTTCCGCGGGTACGGCCTCACCGACCGCTCGCAGCGCACCGGCCTGCGGCCGGAGGGGTTCGACTTTCGCTACCTCTTCACACAGATCCGCACCCGGGTGGGGCTGCTGCAACTCGGCCAGATGCCGAGCCAGTGGGGCATGGGGATGGTGGCCAACAACGGCAACGGCGAGGGCGTCACCGACTTCGGCGACGCGCGCTTCGGCGACATCGTCGACGGCGCGCTCTTCGCCACCCGGCCGCTGGTCGGGTTCCTCGGACCGAAGAGCGAGTTCGCCCAGCACCTGGCGGTGGCGGTGGCCGCCGAGATCGTCTACCGCGATCGATACGCGCAGCTGATCGTCAAGAACGGCGGCGGGCTGCAGATCGGCGACGTGGCCTGGCAGGGCGTGGGCGCGGTCGTCTACGACCCGAGCGAGAGCACCCGGGCGGGCGTGTACGTCGCGCGGCGGGTGCAGGCCTTCGCCGCGTCGGGCGGCGACCTGCACATCTGGGTCTTCGACGCGCACCTGCGGCACAGCCAGGAGGTCCAGGGTCTCGTGCTCTCGGTCGAGGGCGAGGCGGCGCAGATCTACGGCGGCACCAGCCACGCGCCGAACCTCTCCGCGCTGGGCACGACGCGCGTTTCGCAGCAGGGGGCGGCGCTGCGGGCGGGGGTGGCGCGCGGACAGGTCGAAGGCGAGCTCGAAGGCGGCTATGCCAGCGGCGACGCGAATCCGTTCGACGCCCAGGTGAACAACTTCCAGATGAACCGCGACTACAAGGTCGGCCTGGTGCTGTTCGACGAAGTGCTGATGTTCCAGAGCCAGAACGCGGCGCGGCGGCTGTCGGACCCTGCGCTCCTCGGCACGCCGCCGCCCGGGCTCGACCTGCTCCCGACCGAAGGCGCGGTGAGCAACGCGCTGTACCTGAAGCCGACCCTGCGCTGGAAGCCGGCCATCGCCGGCGGCGCGTTCCGGCTGGTCGGATCCGCTCTTTTCGCTCGCGCGCCGCAGCCGGTGCTCGACGCGTATCAGGCGTTGGTCTCTTCGGCGGCCACGAACGCATTCGGACACGCGGCCGGTCGAAACTACGGCGTCGAGCTCGATGCCGCGGTAGGTTACCACGCGCGCGTGAAGGGGCCGCTCGGGTTCGAGGCGGGGCTGCAGTACGGGTACCTCTTCCCGGGCGACGCGTTCACGCGGGCAAACGGCACTCGCATGCCGGGCGCCCACGCGATGCAGGTGAGGGCGACGCTGGTGTTCTGAGCAACTGCAACTGCGCACCGCAGAGGCACAGAGGGCACAGAGGTTGGGGTTGCCAAAAAAAAAGAACCTCTGTGTCCTCTGTGCCTCTGTGGTGAGCTTTTGGGCCTGTGCCAAAGGCGTGCAGTTCGAGGGACTGGCGGCGGCGCAGCAGACGGGTGGGCCGAAGGTCGTCTTCGATCTGTTGCACAAGCCGTTGCCGGAAATTCCGTTTCCCAACGACTTGGCGACGCGGCCAGACCCGACCAGCCGCACCGGCCTGCGCATCAACGCCAGCCTGATCGCGCCCACGCAGCTGGAACGGAACGTGCGCGGGCTGCTCGACACGCTCGACGGGTTCGGCACCTTCGCGCCGATCACGGTGGCGTTCGATCAGGACCTCGAGGTCCTCGATCTCTACAATCGCCAGAACAATTCCGACCCGACCGACGACGGCGTGTATCTCGTCGACCTGCGGGACGGCACGACCACGGCGCTCGACTTCAACGGCGGCCACTTCCCGTACACGCTGAACGATCCGAACCAGTACTTCCTCAACGATCCCAACACCGGCGTGTACAATCTGATATTCCCGCTGACGAACGTTCTCCACCTCGACCAGCCGCACGACACGCTGCGCGAGCAGGCCGATGACCTGCTCACGTTCTACGAGCGGGAGACGCGAACGCTGATCGTGCGGCCCATCGTGCCGCTGCGCCAGGAGCGCAAGTACGCGATTGTATTGACGAATCGAATCCGCGGAACGAACGGCAAGGCGATCGTTTCACCGCACTCGGGCGTCAACCATGCGGCGCAGACCGACGAGCTCCGACCTCTGCTCGCCCATCTGCCGCCGGGCTTGCGGCTCGAGGACATCGCGTATGCCTGGGCGTTCACCACCCAGTCGACGACGCACGATCTGGAGGTCATTCGCCGCGGCCTGCACGGCGACGGGCCGCTGCAGACGCTCAACTACGTGTACCGCGTCAAGGACGTCACCAGCTCCAGCGACTACAGCACGCGCATCCAGGTGCTGCAGGAGCGCGGCGCGTTTCCGCCGCCCGACGCGAGCAAGAACGGGCCGGAGAACTTCATCCTGCCGGTTTCCAACTGCGCCGCCCCGCCCGCGCCGCCCGGCTGCCTAACGGCGCTCCTCGACGATCCTCAGGTTCGCGCACTGCTCATCGGCGCCAACGCCGCCGAGGCGCAAGCGCTGCTCGACACCTTCAAGTACGTCGACTACTTCGTCTCCGGCGCGTTCTTCTCGCCCAGCTTTCTCAACACCGACAGCGGCGCGCCGGCCGACCAGAGCTTCCAGATCGACGAGCGCAACTCGAACGCCCGCACCACGCCGGAAGCCATCACCTTCCTGCTCGCGGTGCCGAAGGAGCGGCCGGAGGTCGGCCATCTCGCACCTTTCCCTACCGTGATCGCGGGCCACGGCTACAAGTCGACGCGCGTCGAGCACATCCTCGGCTTCGGCGGCACGTTCGCGAAGTTCGGGCTCGCCACCATCGCCATCGACGCGTACGGACACGGCATCGGCATCGATCCGCTGCTGGAATTGACCGGCCGCACGCTGGCGCGGAAATACGGGCTCGACGCGTTTGCCGACGCGGTCTTCCGCGGCCGCGCGCGCG
This sequence comes from Deltaproteobacteria bacterium, assembly GCA_005879095.1. GTDB lineage: Bacteria > Myxococcota > Myxococcia > Myxococcales > 40CM-4-68-19 > 40CM-4-68-19. The sequence continues at coordinate 4,215 of VBLM01000062.1, read as the reverse complement.
ACCTCGATTACGACGGCATCAAGGATTCGGGCGGCGACTTCTGGACGGCCGATACGTTTCACACGCGCGACGTGGTCCGGCAGTCGATCGTCGACTGGATGCAGCTGGTGCGCCTGCTGCGCAGCTTCGACGGGACCGGCGTGCAGCTGACCGGCAACGCGATCACCAAGGCGGGCGACTTCAACGCTGACGGCATTCCCGACATCGCCGGATTGCCGGTCTTCCCCAACACCGTCTTCTCGCTCGACAACAAGACGCACCTCTTCGAGAAGGGCGCGGTGAACCCCGGCGCGGACCTCTTCGCCTTCGGCATCTCACTCGGCGGCATCCTCACCGGGATCCTGCCGGCGGTGGAGCCGGCCATCGTCGCCGCCGGGCCCACCAGCGGCGCGGGCGGGCTCGCCGACGTCGGCATCCGGTCGACGCTCGACCAGGTGGTCCAGGCGGTCTTCCTCGAGCTGTTCGGGCCGATGTTCGCCACCTGCCCGTTCTCCGCCTCGAGCGGGCCGGTCGATCCGCAGACCGGCATTCCCTTCGGCGAGTGCGACGGCGGCGCTTCCGACGCGCAGCCGATGCTGGTGCTGGTGGTGCAGGACGTGAACCGCGAGCGCGACGTCCCGGTGGCGCAGTTGACGCTGCAAAAGGGCCAGCGCGTGATGGTGCAGAACCTGGCACAGACCAACGCCGACTGTTCGAAGACTTCGGACAAGATCGACGGCTGCTCGGTGGGCCAGGCGGATCAGAACGGGCAGCTGCGGCTGCCGATCGCGGCCGACTGGCCGACGCTGTCGGCGACGGTGACCGACCAGGGCGCGGGCGTGGTGCCGCGGGTCAAGGTGACGGTGATGGCGCCGGGCGACCCGCTCAAGGTCACAGTGCTGCCGGCGGCCGGCGCAGAGCCGCGCGTGATCGACAAATACGAGGTCGAGGCGCGTTTCTTCGGCGTCGACTACAAGCCGCAGACGCCGCTGACCGCGCCGGCGCGCGGCTACGGGCTCTCGCGGAATACGCCGGAAATCCGGCGGCTGATGGGCCTTTCGCAGCTGATTCTCGAGCCGGGCGATCCGGTCAATTACGCCCCGCACTATTTCAACGATCTCCTCGCGGCGCGCGCGACCGTCGACACGGAGACCCACCGTCTGGCGGGGCCGGCGAACGTGCTGGTGATCGCGACCTCGGGCGATCCGGGCGTGCCGATCAATACGGCCGTCTCGCTCGCGCGCGCGGCGGGTATCGTCGACACGGCGCACGTCGATCCGTCGTACGGGATGACGATCGACCAGGTGTTGATCAAGTCGGGAGTGGTCGAGGGCCGTGTTCGCGGCGCTGCCCGGTCATGTGCGGTGCGACCCGGGGTCGGACTGCAGCGGAAGCGTACTGATCGATCCCACCGGGTACTACTGCGACGGGCACGGCTCGGGGTGCATCGATCAGCTCGGCGCGCCGCGGCTCGATCCGGCGCTGCGGCAGCAGTTGACGGTCGTTTCCGCTCCGGCGGCAGCGAATTGTCCCGTATCGACACGCGCGGCCGGGAGCGGCTGCTGGTCCACCGGCAAGTCGGCGTGCGTCGCGGGTGCGCCGGGTGTCTCGGCGCTCCTGATTCCCTACCTGAACCGCACCGGCCAGCACGGGTTCCGCAACCCGCAGCCGGGGAAGGCGTTCGACATGGACCAGTTCATGGCGAACGTCGTCGGCCGCTTTTTCGAGTGCCGCGGACGCGAGCTGCACTTCGAGCAATGCCAGCAGGACCTCGCATCCTGCCCGTGGATTCCGCCCCTGCCCTGATCAGGTCGACCGGTCCGAACGCAGCCGGCAAGAGCGCGCCGACGGTGGTGGTGACACTCTGGCCGTCCGCGCTGGCATAGACCACCGGCGTGTCGGGTGCGGAGAGCTCGGCCAGCACCTGCCGGCAGCCGCCGCAGGGTGCGGCGGGGCGGTCGCGGCCGCCGACGATGGCGACCGCGTCGATACGTTTCGCGCCCGCGGCGACCGCCATCGCGACCGCGTTGCGCTCGGCGCACATCGAGAGCGGATAGGAGCTGTTTTCCACGTTGGCGGCGGCGAAAATGCGGCCGCCGGCCAGCACCGCCGCTCCGACCGGATAACCGGAATACGGCGCGTAGGCTTTCTGACGGACGCGGGCAGCCGCGCGCAACAACGCCGGTAGCTTTTTCATCCGTAGAGAGGATAGCGGAGCCGTGCCGGCCGGCCACTTTCCGTTCATGCGGACGAAGGCGCGCAAGAGATCGAGGAACTTGCCCTCGACGGCTTTGGCGACCTCCATCACTTCCTGGTGCGTCAGCGGGTGCTGCGAGATACCGGCGGCGAGATTCGTGATGCATGAAATTCCGCACACCGGCATCCCCATGTGCGCGGCCACGATCACCTCCGGAACCGTGCTCATCCCGACCGCGTCGGCGCCCATCGCCCGCGCCATGCGGACCTCGGCCGGCGTCTCGTACGAGGGGCCGTTCATCTGCAGATAGACGCCCGCGCGCAGCTTCTGGTTGGACGCGCGCGCGGCCTCTTCCAGCGCTTCGGCGAGACGCGGATCGTAGGCCTGCGAGAGGTCGGGAAAGCGCGGTCCGAGCTGGTCTTCGTTGGGACCGATCAGCGGGTTGCGGCCGGTCAGATTGATGTGATCGGTGATGCGCATCAGCTCGCCGGGCGCGAACGACGGATTCGTTCCGCCCGCCGCGTTGGTGACGGCGAGGGCCCGCGCGCCGAGGACGGCAAACACGCGCGCGGGAAAAGCGACTGTCGCGGCGTCGTGGCCTTCGTAGCCGTGCAGTCGTCCTTGCAGGGCAAGCACCGGAGCGCCCGCGAGCATGCCGTACACCAGCCGGCCTTTGTGGCCCAGGACGGTCGCCTTGGGAAAGCCCGGCAGGTCGCTGAACGGCACCCCTCGCGCGCCTTCCAGGGCGTCGGCGAAAGCGCCCAAACCGGATCCAAGTACGACCGCAACCGGCGATTCGCCGGCCGGCAATTTCAGCCGTTCGCGCGCCAACTTCGCGCATTCGAGCGCCAGCTCGGTCCAGGAGGCCATAGGACCGGTTTAGCACGGGTTTTGGCCGGCAGCCGGAAGCCTGCGGCCGGTAGCCGTGTTAGACACCCCATATGAACGAAGTGCTCGAAGTCCTGACGTCGGGCGGCTCGGTGATGGTGGTCACCAAGCTGATCATCCTCGCCGGCTCGATCGCCGCGGTCATCATCGGCATCGAGCGCGCGCTGTTTCTGCGCGGGTTCGCGGCCAAGGCGCGCGAGCTGCACGAACAGGTCGTGCGCGCGCTGCTGCGCGGAGATGCGGCCATCGCGCTGCACGAGTGCGATCGCTCGCACGTCGCCACGGCGGCGCTCTATCGCGCCGCGTTCGATCGCGCCCAGCGGCCGGATCGGGTCGCGGACGCCGTCGATCGCGCCCGCCGTGAAGTGATCCAGGCGCTGCGCGCGCCGTTGTGGGTGCTCGGAACGCTGGGCGCGGTGATGCCGTTCGTCGGCCTCTTCGGCACGGTGGTCGGCATCCTCGGGTCGTTCCGGCAGATCGGCGCGACCGGTCAGAGCGGATTCGCGGTGGTCGCGCCGGCCATCTCGGAAGCGCTGATCACGACCGCCGGCGGCATCGCGGTCGCGGTCGAAGCGGTGGTTTTGTTCAACATCTTCCAGGCGCGCATCGCCAAGGAAGCCTTCGACATGACGCTCCGTTCCGACGAGCTGACCGAGGTGGTCATCGACCACGCGGCGGACGTCTCGGCGGCTTTGCAGGCTCCGCGCTCGGCGCCTTCTTCGCAGCCGGCCGCGGCGGGCGCGGTCGCGCAGGGGCACGCGTAAGTGGCGATCTCGGGGCCGAGCAAGTCGCACCATCACGACGACGACGAGTTCGCGCCGTCGGTGTTCAGTGAGATCAACATCACACCGCTCACCGACATCTTTCTCGTGCTGCTGATCATCTTCATGGTCGGGTCGTCGATCGTGGTCGAGCAGGCACAGGGCGGCGGCACCGGCGTGCGAGTCGACCTGCCGAAGGGCGCGGCCAAGGAATTGCACACCGCGCCGCGGGACTTTCCGGTGGCGATCCTCAAGGACGGGACCGTGGTGACCGAGGGGAAAGCGATCGAGGTCGGCGCCTTGAAGGACAAGTTCGCCAAGCTGGCCAAGGACGCGCCGGAAGCGCAGGTCATCATCCAGGCGGACGCGGGTGTAAACCACGGCCGCGTC
>VBLM01000464.1 GCA_005879095.1 Deltaproteobacteria bacterium | reverse complement strand
AAGATGAGCGCCAGCACGCCGCCGGTGAAGCCGAGGCCGATCGAGGCCGCGGCGCCGTCCTCGCCGAGCTGGCGGACGAGCTCCATCAACGTCGATCCGTCCAGCGCGCGGGTCGAGTGGTCGAGATGCCGCTGGAGAAAGCGCAAGACCGGCAGCGCCGCGATCGCGCCGGGCAGGAGCAGCGAGGCCCACCAGAGCAGGAGCAGCCGCCACTGGAACGCGCCGGTCAGCGATCGGCGAAAGAGGCGCGGCGTGATCACAGCGACTCCAGCATCGCGTAGACGAGCTCGCTCCAGGCTTTGAACTCGAGCGTCCAGCGCCGGGCGCCTGCCGGCGTGCGCTCGCGTGTGCGGCCGTCGTCGAGCTTGTTCAGGTCGAGCAGGACTTCGCGCTTGGGATCGATCTGCGCCGAGACCACGCGGTCGGAACGTTCGAACACGTACCGGTGCCACCGCTCGCTCTCGGGCCACTGCAGAATCTGCGGCGGGCCTTTCTCGAATTCGATCCTGACCGCCTGCGGAACGTGGGCGGCGTAGCGGCGGACCTCGACCACCGAGCGCCACGGCCAGGTTTCGCCCTTCTTCCGCCCACCTTCGATCTCGACCCGCCTGCCGTCGCGAAGGACCGTGCCGGGCTCGGGGACGATTTCCTCCGACTCGACCTTTTCGACCCGATCGTCCACTGGCGCGCGCTCGTAGACCTGTTCGGCGAACCAGCGGTGCACGACGTCCTTCTGCTGCCCGGCGACCTCGGCGAGCGTCTCTTCCAGATCGGCCGTCGACGGATGCCGGAAGCGCCAGCGCCGGTAGTACTCGCGAAAGCCGCGCGCGAGGACGTCGCCGCCGAGACGCGCCTCGAGATCGTGGAAGACGATCGCCGTCCGCGCATAGACCGCGCCATAGCTGCTGCGCGTGAGGCGCTCCCAGGAATTGCCCGCGATCGGGTCGGCCTCGAACCGGTGCGTATGCAGGGCGATGTAGTCCCAGTTGCTGAAGGCCGGCAGCAGCGGCAACTTCACCCGCTCGTCCGAGAGCATCCGCGCGTCCCAAAACTCGTTGAGGCCCTCGTCGAGGAAGGGCTCCTCGAACTCGTTGGTGGCGAGCAGGCCCATGAAGTAGCCGTGGCCGAATTCGTGGACGGTGAGGAACCGGACTTCTTCCTTCAGCGGCGAGAGGTTCGAGCCGAGGCTGGTGAAGAACGTCTCGTACTCCATGCCCGCGGATTCGATCGCGTTGAACGGCGGGACGACGACCGTGATCTGCTCGTACGGATAGGGACCGAGCGTCTTCGAAAAGTAGTCGCGCGCCTCGCGGGTCGCCTGCAAGGCCACACGCGCTGAATTCTCGAACTCAGGTGGGTACAGCACTTTCACGCCGTCCTTCTCGAGCGGCGGGGCGAACCCGTCCCAGGCGGCGAAGGCGAAGTCGTGGATGTCGTCCTGCGCGCTGGTGGAACCGACGGTGAAGCCGGGCGGGACGGCGATCTTCACGTGGTAGCTGCCGAAGTCGGCGTAGAACTCGCTGTGCAGGTGGAACTCGTGGCAGTTCCAGCGCGGCTGCGTCGCGCCCCGCTCGCCGGGCAATTCGAGGACGCCCACTTTCGGGAACCACTGTGCGACGAGGTGGTAGCTGCCGAACCAGCCGGTGCGCGCGACGACGCGCGGGAGCTGGTCGTGGAATTCGAAATCGATCACGGCGGCGGCGCCGGGCTTGATCGGCTCGGGCAGGTCGAGCCGCGCGACGGTACGATCGGTCTCGGGGCCGCCATCCGGATGCACGAACGTCCACGGCACCGGTTTTCGGCCTTGCGTGACTTTCTTCAGATCGATCCAGCCGAACTCGCCCTTCTTCGTCCGTACGTCGAAGCGTAGACCGCCGTACCGCCTGCGCTCGAGGTTGAAGGTGCTGCCGGGCCCCTCGAAAGCGTTCAAGTAGAGATGGATGTAGAGGGCTTTGACGATCTCGTTGCTTCGGTTCCGCCAGGTCAACCGCTCCTTGCCTTCGACGGTATGCTCGATCGGATCGAGCGTCGCTTCGAGGTCGTAGTCGGCGACGTCCTCCGGCTTTTCGCGCACGCCGCCCCAAGCCGACGGGCTGCTCGGCGTGCGCACCGCGCCGGCCGACCAGCCGGCGACCTCGATCGCAACCAGCAGTGCAAGCATCGAAGCGTCGTACTACATTGCGCCCCCGCATGGAAAAACAGACGTACATCGCGGACATCGCAGCGCACGACGGGCAGGAGGTCCTCCTGCGCGGATGGCTCTACGGCAAGCGGTCGAGCGGCAAGCTCCACTTCCTGCAGGTGCGCGACGGAACCGGCGTGATCCAGTGCGTTCTTTCGAAGAAAGACGTTCCCGAAGCCGTGTTCGCGGCGGGTGTTTCGGTGCATCAGGAAGCATCCGTCGAGGTGCGGGGCAAGGTCGCCCGCGATCCGCGCAGCCCGCTCGGTTACGAGCTGCAGGTGACGGATTTCCGCGTGCTGCAGGGCGAGCCGGGGTATCCGATCCAGCCGAAGGAGCACGGCGTCGGTTTTCTTCAGGAACAGCGGCACCTGTGGCTGCGGTCCTCGCGGCAGCGAGCGGTGCTC
>VBLM01000466.1 GCA_005879095.1 Deltaproteobacteria bacterium | reverse complement strand
AGCGCTGGCGACCGAGATCATCTGCGTCCTGCGCTACCGCCGCCATCACTTCATGGCCGCCGGCATCCACTACCAGGCGATTGCCGACGAGTTCATGGAGCACTCCGTCGAGGAGCAGCGCCACGCCGACATGATCGCCGACCGCATCCGCCAGCTGGGCGGGGCGCCCGATTTCAACCCGCAGGGGCTGATGACCCGCGGCCACTCGCAGTACGCCGAGGGCACCTCCCTCGTCGACATGATCAAGGAAGACCTGATCGCCGAGCGCATCGCCATCGAGTCTTATCTCGAGCTGATCCGCTACTTCGGCGACAACGATCCCACCTCGCGCCGCATGATGGAGGAAGTGCTCGCCAAGGAAGAGGAACACGCCGACGACCTGTCGACGCTGCTGGAGACGCTCGACCCGCGCGAGCCGACGGCGCCCCTCGGCACGAAGCACTGAAAAGTGCTAAGCGACGGCCGTGCGCGCGGTCGTCCAGCGGGTCTCGGAGGCTTCGGTTTCCATCGACGGCAAGGTGATGGGCGCGGTCGGCGGGGGCTTGTGCGTGCTGGTCGGTGTCGGGTAACAGGACGCGGAAACCGACGCGCAGTGGCTCGCCGACAAGGTGTGCGACCTGCGCATCTTCGAGGACGAGCAGGGCAAGATGAACCGCTCGTTGATCGAGGTGAAGGGCGCGATGCTCGCCATCTCACAGTTCACCTTGTACGGCGACGCGCGGCAGGGACGGAGGCCGGCGTTCGTCGACGCGGCGCCCCCGGAAGTCGCCAAGCCGCTCTACGACCGCTTCTGCGCGCTCTGCCGCGGCCGCGGAGTCGACGTTCAGGAAGGCGTGTTCCGCGCCACCATGCAGGTCCGCATCGTCAACGAAGGCCCGGTCACTTTGCTGCTCGATTCGAGAAAGGCGTTCTGATGCCCGACTGCATCTTCTGCAAGATCGTCGAAGGCAAGATCCCGGCGGCGAAAGTGGCCGAGAGCGCCCACGCGCTGGCTTTTCCCGACATCAACCCCACGGCGCCGGCGCACATCCTGGTGATCCCGAAGCAGCACATCGCTTCGCTCAACGAGGTGACCGACTGGAGCGTGATGGCCCACCTCTATGAGCTGGCGGCGAGAGTCGCGCGCGACAAAGGCCTCGACAAGAGCGGCTGGCGAGCGGTGATCAACACCGGCCGCGACGCGAACCAGCTGGTGCACCACATCCACCTGCACGTGATCGGCGGCCGGCAGATGGAGTGGCCGCCCGGCTAAAAAGTCGGGCGCGTCACCGGAATCAAGAGGATGACCGTCTGGCCGGGCAGGAAGTCCGTGGTCGCCGACCCCAGGCCGACCACCGTCGAACCGAGCATCAGCTCGACATTGATTTTCACGTGCTGGTGCGCGGAGCCGCTCTCGACGATGGTGACCGATGCCGAAAAGCCCTGCGGCATGGCTGGCAGGACATCGCAGCCGGCGACCGCGTTGTAGCACCAGTCCTTGCCGCGGATGATGTTGCCCCCCGGCCACTCGACGACTTCGAGGTGCAGCTTGTCGGCATTGGCGGGGACGAGGAACGGCCCGCTCATGTCGATCAGCACCGCCGGATCCTGCTGTTTGCAGGCCGCGCAGAGCGCCAGCAGCGAAATGACGGCCGCGCGCTTCATGGCAGGTCCAGCCGCCCCAGGTTGCCCTGGCCGGGCTGAGGCTTCGGCTGCGACAGGATCAAGGCGATCGTGCCGCCGATCACGATCACGCCGGCCACGGTTCCGAGGACGCCCCAGCGCTTGTACCAGGGGCGCGGCGGCGGCGGCAGCACGGGGTGCGCCGGTCTTCCGCCCTCGTCGAGCGCGGCGATGCCCGCGGCTTCCGGAAGCGTGTCGGAGAGCGTCAGGCGGATCGGGTCCCTGGCCGTCCCGTTCGAGTCGAGGACGATGCCACCCGGATCGACCGCTTCGATGTAGTAGAGCAGCAGGTGTTCGCCGCCGCCCGGAACGCCGCCCACCCCGGGGCGTAGCCAGGCCTCGTAGACGTCCGCCGCAGGGAGGTGCTCCATCGGGATACGGACGTACTCCGGCTCCTCGCCGCCGTGCTGGGCGCTGTAGTCGAGGAAGAGCTGCGGCTCGCCGATGCGCACGCCGGCGAGGTGGGCGCGGATGCGCAGCGGGCGGCCCGATCGCGCGGTGACGATGCGGTCGGTCAGGACCAGCGTCCGCTGCGTGCGCAGGTGCTGGGCGAGGGCCTTGGCTTCGTCGGTGGCATGGGCCAGCGCCGTCCCGTCGGGATCGACGTGGTACATCTGCATCAGGGCCTCGACCGCATCGAGCCGGTGCTCGGCCGATCCCGGCAGCCCCAGAAGCGCGCTGGCCCGCAGGGCGAAAAGCTCCGCCTGCTCGCGCGGGGTGTTGCCGTACATCTGCGACACCGCCTGGAGATCTACTAGTGCATCCGCATACTTACCTGCCGCGACCAGGCTGCGCGCGTTGGCCAGTCGGTCGGGCTCCGCAGGCGCGCAGAGCAGCAGGCTGAGGAGGACGGCGACCATCGGCGCAATGCCCTGCTAGCACGGGTACGGCCGAGCGGCAATCCGCGCTGCGGACGAAGGGCCGGGTTCCGGTTGACCCCGGGCGGGGTTCAGTCTAGGTACGCGCACCTTGCCCGAGATTCGCGAAGAGCTCCTCGACCCGGATGCCGTCAAGGTCGTGCGACGGCTGCGGCGCGCCGGCCACCAGGCTTACCTGGTCGGCGGCTGCGTGCGCGACTCGTTGCTCTCCATCCGGCCCAAGGACTACGACGTCGCCACCAGCGCGCATCCTGCGCAGGTGAAGGAGACGTTCCGCAACTCGCGGCTGATCGGGCGGCGGTTCCGGCTGGCGCACGTCTTCTTCCGCGGCGGCAAGATCATCGAGGTCTCGACCTTCCGCGCCAACCCTCTCGACGAGCTTCAAGATTTGCCGTCCGACCTGCTCATCCGGCACGACAACGTCTTCGGCACCGAGGTCGAGGACGCGCGGCGGCGCGACTTCACCATCAACGGGCTCTTCTACGACGTCGACGAGGGGCGGGTGGTCGACCACGTCGACGGCAAGGCCGATCTGGCCGCGCGGCTGGTGCGGACCATCGGCAACCCGAACGTGCGGATGCGCGAGGACCCGGTGCGAATCCTGCGCGCCATCCGCTTCGCGGCCAAGTGCGCGTTCGAGATCGAGCCGGCGACACTGGCGGCGATGAAGCAGCACGTCGAGGAGATCCCGCGATGCGCGCCGCCGCGGGTGCTGGAAGAGGTGATGAAGCTCTTGCGCTCGGGCGCGTCGCGCCGATCGTTCGAGCTGTTGCGCGAGGTCCACGCGCTGCGGATCCTTTTGCCGCCGGTCGCGGCGTACCTCGAGCGCAGCGGGGCGCAGGAGGCGGAACGGCATCTGCGCGCGCTCGACGCCCTCGACGGACACGTGCGGGTGGGTGAGATCCCTTCCGACGCGGTGCTGCTGGCGACGCTGCTCGCCCCGCTGCCGCGCGAGGGCGCGCCGAAAGGGCCGATTCCGAAAGGACCGCCGCGGCCGCAGAAACCTGCAGCGGCCGAACCCGCTCCCGAAGATGACGTGCTCGATCAGGAGCTCGAGCAGCTGGAGAAGGAACAGGAAGATCCCTCGCAGGCGCCGCTTCCGGAGGCCGCGCTGGTGGAGGCGGCCGAGCTGCACGACGAACGCCTCGGCGGGGTGCCGGCGTTCTCGGTGGGCGGCGACGTCCAGCCCTGGTCCTTGCCCCAGGACGTGGTCGCGCCGGAGATCGTGCTCGCCGAGATGGTCCGCACGGCGCGCCTGCCGAGGCGCATCGCCGAGCGGGCCCGGATGATCCTTTCGCCGGCGAGCGGCGGAGGCGGCGCAGCTCACCGCAGGCCTTCGCACGGCAGAGCTATTTTCCCGAGGCGCTGGCGGTGTTCGAGCTCTCCGTCGCGGCGACCGGCCAGGGCGCCGACCAGCTGGCCAGGTGGCAGTCGATCTTCGCCGGCCAGGACATCTCGCAGTTGCAGGCCGACGAGGACCACGAGCCGCAGCGCGCTCGCCGCCACCGCCGCGGCGGACGGCGTCACCGCAGCCACCAGCCGGCGCACTGAAAAGCGGCTTTTACTTCGGCGGTGTCGGCGCTGTTCCGCCCGGCGTGGCACCGGGCGTCTCACCCGGCGTGCCCGGGGTTGGCGCGGGTGCGGTCTCGCTCTTGATCGACTCGGTCATCATCCCGATCGTCCACCCCGACGAGCTGTCGCGGATGGAGTCCAGCGCTTTCACCACGCGGACGTACTTCGCCTTGTCCTCGGCGTCGAAGAAGATCACCGGCGGACCCTGCGTCGCTTCCTTGCTCTTGGACAGCTTGTAGTACGCCTTCAGCCGGTCCATGAGATTCGCGTCGGTCAGCGTCTCATTGTTGATGTGGAAGTTTCCGGCTTCGTCGACCTTGAAGACGACCTGCGTCAGGTCGGGCGGCGGCGGCTCGGTGATCTGGTCGGGCGGGATGTCCTCCGGCACGCGGACGCCGATCTCCTTCTCCATCAGCGGCGTCAGCACCATGAAGATGATGAGCAGCACCAGCACCACGTCGACCAGCGGCGTGATGTTGATGTCCGAGCGGACCCCGCCCTTGCTGCCGACGTCCATTCCCATCGGTTACGCCTTCATTCCCGGCTGCTGCGGCGGCTTGAGCGCGCCCGGGTTCGTGAGCGGCTCGTCGAACCGGCCTTCCTTGAGGAAGAAGTCGACCAGCTCGTTGGAGGCGTCGGCGATGTCGACGGTCATCTCTTCGACCCGGTTGGTCAGGTAGTTGTACATCATCAGCGCCGGGATCGCGACGAGC
>VBLM01000061.1 GCA_005879095.1 Deltaproteobacteria bacterium | reverse complement strand
GCACCACGCGCCACAAGAAGTGGTGCTGCGTTTCGCGCCGGGCAGCGAGGCCATCGGCGACCGGATCTTCGACGCTCCGGATGGGCGACTGACGGTGTTCCACGTCGACGGGCTTCTTCCGCAGATCCTCTCCCTCGGCGACCGGGTGCGGATCGAATCGCCTCCCGAGGCGCGCGAGAAGGTCCGCGCCGCGCTGCGCCGGATCGAGGAGAAGCTGCGCAGTCCGCCCGAGCCTCCCGCCGAGCCGCTGGCGCAGGCTCCCTCCGATGCACCGCCGCAGCCCCAGCCCGCCGTCGAGCAGGACGCCAAGCGCGAGCGCCTTCGCCGCCTCCTCCTGATCGTCCCCGCCGCCCGGCGGCGGCCGGGGATTCAACTCTCCGCGCTCGCTCGCGAGCTGGGTCGGGACGCCGAGAAGCTGCGCGAGGACATCGAGCTGCTCGGGCGCGCGACCGGGTGACCGTCGCGCTGCACCAGAGCTTCTCCCGCCCGCCGCAGCTGACCCCGCTCGAGGCGCTCGCATTGGCGGCCGCGGCCCAGGAGGTCGCTCCGCTCGACGCGGCGGTGACCTCCGCCCTCGCCAGGCTCACCGGACAGCTCCCGGCCGCCGCGCGCGATCTGTACGGCAAGCTCGCGCGCCGGGTCGCCGCCTCGACGCCGGCGCCGCGCGGAGCGGAAGGCATCCTCGCGCAGCTCCGCGCCGCGGCGGAGGGGCACCGCGAGGTCGCGCTCCGCTATGACAAGGATGGGCGCGGCGCGGCCGGAGAGCGGATCTTCCATCCCCAGGGCGTGATCGATCACGGCGGCGTCTGGTACACGATCGGCCAGGATGCCGGGCGAGCCGCGGAGCGCACCTTTCGCGTCGACCGCATTCTTGCGGTCCGCGAGACCGGCGACGGATTCCCGGACCCCGGGCCATTGGACCCGGCGCGGTTCCAGCGCGCGCAGCTCTTCTTCCCCAGCGGGCGCGAGCACGCCATCGCGCTGCGCTTCTCTCCCGCGGCCGCGGCCTGGGCCTCGCAGCGCTACGGTTCCCGCGCGCGGCCATTGCCCGACGGCCGCGTCGACGTCTCGATCGAGAGCGCCGGCACGGGCTACGCCGTCCAGCTCGCCCTCTCGTTCGCGGGTGAGGCGGAGATCGCCGCGCCGCAACATGCCCGCGATGCGCTCCGCGACGAGGTCCTGCGCGCCCTGCGTCGTCAGGAGGCGCCCTGAGCATTGACATCGGCCGGAAACGACTCTAGAAACGCGCGCCCTCGGCGGTGACCACGGTTCCGTGTGCCCTCGCCGGATCGGAGGAAGATTGGTAGCGAAAGTCGTCAGCGGGGAGCCGCGAACCACGATCTACACCGAGGCGATGGAGGTCTTCCATCGCGCGGCCGATCTGATCGGGCTCGACCGCCGCGTCCGGATGGAGCTGGAGGAGCCGGACTACGAGCACATCTTCTACGTCACCGTGAAGCTGCACACGCGCCTCGCGCCGCTCACCCAGGACACCGACAAGTTCAAGGATCTCGCCGACAGCGAGCTGTTGCCCGACGGCCTCGAGCCCTTGCTCGACGGCAGCTTCGTCTTCAAGCGGCGCGCGTTGATCGGCGCCAACGTCGCCATGCGCGACGGCGTGGTGAGGCTCAAGGGCAAGGGTCTCTACAAGGTGGTGCCGGGCCGGCCCGAGCGGTTCAAGGCCTATCGCGTGCAGCACAACCAGGCGCGCGCGCCGTACAAGGGCGGCATCCGCTTCCACCAGGACGTCAGCCTCGACCTCTTCAAGGTGCTGGCGGCGGAGATGACCTGGAAGACCGCCATCGCCGACGTCCCGTTCGGCGGCGGCAAGGGCGGGATCAAGGTCGATCCGAAAAGCCTGAGCTCCGAAGAGCTCGAGGCGCTCACACTTCGCTACATGTACCGCCTGAAGCCGCTGATCGGGCCCGACCTCGATATCCCGGCGCCCGATGTCGGCACCGACGGCACCATCATGGGCCTGCTCTTGCGCCAGTACACCGACGGCGAGCGCGAGCGGCATCGTCTCCGGGGCGTGGTCACCGGAAAGGACACGCGCATCGGCGGCTCGGAAGGCCGCGTCAAGGCCACCGGCCAGGGCCTCGCGTACTGCATCCAGGAGTGGTTCGCCGACCGCGGCGCCACTCCCGGATCTTGTCCGGCCTCGGCGCGAGGCTGCTCGCCGTCAACGACGCGGGCGGCACCATCTACAATCCGAACGGCATCGACGCGCTCGATCTGATCGCGTACGTCTACGACAACCCGCTGAATCTGAGGCGCACCGTCGCGGGCTACCCGAAAGCGCAGCAGATCGCCAAGCAGGACCTGTGGGACGTGCAGGCCGACATCGCCATCCCGGCCGCGCTGGGCGGCGAGATCAACGGCCCGGTCGCCGAGCGGCTCAAGGTGAAGCTGATCGCCGAGGGCGCCAACGGTCCGACCACTCCCGAGGGCGATCGCGTGCTGGAGAAGCGCAAGATCGAGATGATCCCCGACATCATCGGCAACGCCGGCGGCGTGACGGTGAGCTACTACGAGTGGATCCAGAACAAGCGCATGGAGCACTGGAGCGAGACGGAAGTGAACGGCCGCCTCGAGCAGGCCATCAAGTCGAACTACCGGATCATCCGCGACATCGCGCGCAACACGCCGCGCCGCACCGCGACCCACAACTCGACCCGCTACGCGATCGGCAAGGAAGTCGACATGCGGACGGCAGCGATGGTGCTGGCGCTGAAGCGCATCGAGGCGCACTACCAGCTCGAGGGCTTCTCGCAGTAAGACGAGCTCGGCTCACTCCGGCGACACGATCTCGATCGTCTTCTTCGGATCCGGGTTGGCCAGGTCGGACCAGCTCTCGTCCTTCCCCGGGCTGGTCCTCGGATCGAAAATCAGCTCCAGCCATTCGCCCATGTTCAGCGGGACGAGGCCTTCCGCGCCGTCGCGCCGCGAATCCGTCTTGCCGTTCCAGTCGAAGTCCGGGCCCGACCAGTCGTAGGGCACCGCGTGAGCGGCCTCCTTCCACAGGTCGAGGGCATTGATCGGGTCCACCAGCTGGTCGAGCTCGTCGCCGGTCTTTCCCAGCAGCCTGGCCCAGAGCCTCATCCGCAGCCGGTGCGCGAATCCGTAGCGACTCGAGCCGTCACCTTGCTCGTAGATGCCGGCTGCCAGCTCGGAATCGTGCGTGGTCCCGCGATCGTTGATGTTCATCGAGCCGATGGTGCAGAACTCGTCGTCGAATACCCACAGCTTCGAGTGGATGTACCGGTACCGGCTTCCTCGCGGGGATGTTTCCGCGTGCTTCGGGCAGAAGAGCTGAAACCGCCTTTGCGGGAACGGAATGTCCTTGAGCACCTTGTCGATGAACAGTGTCTTGCGCACGGGCGGAAGCTGCTCGAACTCGAAGTCGGTGCTGATCTCCTGGTGCGGGATCACCCCGAGGATGAACAGGACGCCGCGCTTCAGCGCCGCATTCAGCGCCTCGGCGATCTCCCGGCTCACCATGTACTGGTCCTCGAAGTAGATGAAGTAGCGCGCCGAAGAGATCGCCCACAGCAGCTGCGCGCGTCCGGATTGCCGGCCGTGTGGAGCGAACGAATACGGGAAGGTTTGCCTGGTGTGCGCAACCCCGCGGTCCCTGCCGGCGATCAGGATCTCGGTGGCGCCCGGGCCGTCGGCCGCCTGCTCGATGAGCTGCGTGACGGAGTCATCGGGGGTGAAGAGCGTGTCGACGGCATTGGGCGAGGTGCCGAAGGTGGCCCCGATCCGCGTGTAGACCTTGCTCGACGCCACTGGACTGGGGCGAGGCGGCACCAGGATCGTCTTCCCGGAGGCCCGGGCGTGGTCGGCATACCGCTTGAGGAAGACCTCGAGCAGGTCGTATGCGGCCGGCCCGCGAATCTTGCAGTGCAGATCCAGCAGGGGCGCGCCCGCGCTCCAGGCCTTTCCCTTGAAGACCGGCTGCCGCGCATTCACGTCGTCGTTCGAATCCTCCACGCCCGTGATGGTGTCGCCGAATCCGTAGACGCGGTCGTAATTGAAATCGACCCCGCCGCAGAAGGAGATCAGACCCTCATTGCCGTACACGCAGAGGATCTTCTGGTGGTGCGTTCCGACCACGTGGTGTCTGCCGTCCAGGATGGCGTGGCCGCGCCCCTCCGGCAGCATGTTGATGAAGGCGGCTTCCGCGGTGTTCTGGCTCGCTTGCGTCGTCCGATCCCAGAACAACGCGCGCACCATGCACCCGCTCAGCGCGGCCACTTGCAGGACACTCTTCAGCGTGGTTCCGCCGTCTTGGTCGAGGCCGAAGTCGTAATTCACCCACCAGTTGGCCAGGTAGATGAACGTCCCTCTTCCCCAGGCCGTCTTCATCGCCTTCAGCATCGCGCGATAGGTTTCGCGCCCGTCGATCAGGAACTCCACCTCGTTTCCCGCGCGCGGCGGAGGCATCCAGAGGCGGTGGTCGCGCGCCTCCCGGTCCGGCGTCGAAGGAATGAACCAGCAGCGCCGGCATCAGCCGCATGGCGGTGGCCGGATGGACGAAGACGGCCTTGCCGTCCTTGGGGAAGTCGTCGGCCTGGGCCAGGTCTTTCCAGAAGAGGAAGCTCTGGGTGTTCTTCTTGAACTGCTCGCGCTCCGCGTCGCCGTGCGACTGGTGGCGGTCCTGCTGCAGGAACGCGTCCACGTCGAGCGCAAACTCGGTCAGTCCTTTGACGGCGAGGTACCGCGACCGCCAGCACTCTTCAGGCGTCCGGTAGAAGAGTTGCACTTCGCCGGGCTTGGGGATGGCGTGGGGCATGCTGGCGATGGTCTTCTTCTGCGGATCGAGCGCCTCGATCAGCTTCTCGGTGTGCTTGACGTCGCCGCGCTCCTCGGTCAGGTCCACCTCGCTCAGCTTCACCTTGTCGGCGGGACCGAACTCCTTGCCCGGCAGCGGACCGGTGGGAAAGAGCTCGTTTTTCGAGAACACCGACCAGTGCACGCGCGGCACGCCCTGGTAGGTTCCGGCGAGGCCGACGGTCTCGCCCGCTTCCACCGTCCAGCGGTACCGGCCATCCTTCTTGTCGGCGTCGAGGATTGCCACCTTGCCGTCCCTGAGCGTGGCGATGATGGGGTTCTTGCTGGCCGCATCATCGAGGTCGAACCCGGTCCAGGGCGACAGCTGCTTCACCTGCATCTTGCGGCCGCTGCTCGCCTTGATCCACCGGCCCTTGATCTTCAGGTACAAGCCGGTCCCTTCCACGGTACTGCCTTCGTCGTCGTAGATCCCGGCCTGCAGCGGCTTGTCGGCGTGCATGTTGGCCTGCGAGAACCGGCCTCTGTCCTCGTCGTTCCAGGTCGGGAAGCTTCCCAGCACCCTCCATTTCGGCTTGCCTCCGGCCGGCGCCCCATCGAGGAGAAGCCGGCGCAGCCATCCGGCCTTCGTACGATCGGGATGCAGCACCTCGCGCTGCAGGTGCAAGAACAGGCTGTAGATGCACTTGTCGTTGTCGAGCGGATGCCGCAGCAGCACGAATCCCGTGTCGCCCCAAGGGTGCTCGCCGGGCCCCACGCCGTTGCGCGCCGCGACCACCTCGCCCGCAGCGATGGCGCAGATGGGCCGGTTGCGGTCCACCACCATGTCGGCGCCGCTGTGAAACTGTGCGCTCGTCCCGAGTGGAAATGCGCCGTCCTGCCCCCGCTCGCTGGTCCGATAGAGCGACTGTACGGCGTCGTCGGTGACCGCCTTCGATCGGTTGACCTCGAACGGCAGACTGATGCCGGCCGGACCATCCTTCTTCGGCTGCATGACCCCCCCTGTTCACGGACAAGGTTACGCCATGCTACCGGCAAAGCCGACGCCAGCGCGAATCCCGAGCACGAAAACGTCTCAGCGCGCCTGCACGTCCGCGACGCGTCCGTTCCGCTCCAGCAACACGACCGTCCGTTGCCCCGCGTGACACACGTGCGCGTGCGCGTCGGTCGCCGACGGCAGTGGGTCATCGCACGAAAACCCGTGCTGGACCATGAACTCACGCGCCTCCCCGACCGGGTGCCCCTCGACCAGCGGCAGCAGCCGTCCCCGCACGTCTTCGACGCTGCGCGGCATCGTGAAATCGCGCTGTTTCGGCTCGGAGCACGCGAGCACCACCGTCAGCAGCACGATAGGGCGCATCAAGCCGCTCTGATAGCATCGACGGGATGCGCCGTCTCTTCGCGATCGCAGCGCTCTGTCTCGCCTGCCATCGCAGCCCGGCGGAGCAGCAACCCGACGGCGGCATCCTCCCCGACGGCGGCCACGCGCTGCCCGGCCCCGGCTTCGCCGCGGCCTGGAAGATCGAGGACCCGAACGACTTGATCACCGGCCC
This sequence comes from Deltaproteobacteria bacterium, assembly GCA_005879095.1. Lineage (GTDB taxonomy): Bacteria > Myxococcota > Myxococcia > Myxococcales > 40CM-4-68-19 > 40CM-4-68-19. The sequence goes on along the minus strand of VBLM01000061.1, from coordinate 3,066 downwards.
CTCGACCGGCGGACGCAAGGGTGACTGGGAAATCGCGAATTCACGCGTCCGTTTCGTGGTCGAGGACGCGCGGCCCTCCGACGGCTCGATCGCCGCCGCCGACCGGCAGCGCGACGCGGGCCTTCCGGGCGAAAGCCGCTGGGGCGAGGTGTGGATCGGCCTCAACTTCCGCGCCGCCGAGTGCACCGGCATCACCGTGGTCAACGACGGGCGCGACGGCGAGCCGGCCGTCCTCCGCGCCACCGGCCACGGCGCGGAATCGCCGTTCATGGCCAGCATCTTCGCCGTCAGCGCGCAGCCGGCGCCGCTGCACGCGACCATCTACCGCGAGTACTCGCTGGCGCCCGACACCGACGCGATGCTGGTCAACCTGACCATCCAGAACGACGGCGACAGCACGCTCGACATCACGGCGCCCTACATCGGCATGGCGATGAACCGCGGCCTGCGCCACTGGGTGGACAAGAGCGGATTCGACGTCGACTTCTCCGACCTCGCGCGCGTCAATACCAGCGCCCAGTTCTACGCGGCGGTGGGCGAAAAGATCAGCTACTCGGTGCTGGAATTGCACGCGTCCTTCTCGCCGATCCTGAACTTCGCACACGTGTTGATCGGGCAGTATCCGCAGATCCACATTCCGGCCGGGCAGTCGGACACGTTCCGCTTCGCCATCGGCGTCGGCACCGGCGACGTCGGAAGCCTGCAGGCCGCGCACGCGGAGGTGGCGAGCATCGGCGACTCGCTGCTCTCGGGCACGGTGGCCGATGCGGCCGGCAATCCCGTCGCCGGCGCGCGCGTGCATGTGACCGATACTACGGGCCTTTCTGTCGTGAGCTTCGTGCGGACCGCGGCCGACGGAAGCTGGTCGGCACGGGTGCTGCCCGGCAGCTATTCCGTGCGCGCGGTTGCCGACGATCGGACCGGGAGCGCGGCGCAGGCCATCACCGTGCCGTCGACTGGCCTGCTCGGCGTGAATCTGACGTTGGGCGGGCAGTCGGTGATCAACGCGACCGCGACCGACAAGGACGGCCACCCGATCCCGGCCAAGATCGTCCTCGAACCGGTGAGCACGCCGCGGCCGACGCTGCCCGCCGCGATGGGCGAGATGTGGGACAAGCAGCCCATCGTCGTCTTCAGCGCCGACGGCAAGGCCACCGTGCCGGTCTACCCCGGAACCTGGCACGTGACGTTCTCGCGCGGCTTCGAATACGACCGGCCGGCCGTAGACGTCGCCGCGCTACCGGGCGGCAATGCGAGCGCCAGCGCGAGGTTGCGCCGCGTAATCGATACCAGCGGCTGGATCTCGGGCGACTTCCACGTCCACGCGCAGTACTCGCCCGACGCCGACGACCTCCTGCCATTGAAAGTGCGCGCGTTCGCCGGCGAGGGCGTGGAAGTGCCGGTCTCGACCGAGCACGAGTTCATCGGCGACTTCGGCCCCGCTGCGGCCGCTCAAGGGCTGACGCCGTTCATGCATACCATCGCCGGGACGGAGCTGACGACGAGCGGAAGCGGCCACTTCAACATCTTCCCGCTGACGCCGATCGCGACCGCGCTCAATGCCGGCGGATTCAACTGGTACAACAAGACGATTCCCGACGTGATCGCCGAGGCGCGCACTCGGCTGACCGCGACCGGCGAGGCGCCGATCGTGCAGATGAACCATCCGCGCACGGTCGGGATGGCGTACCTCGACTGGATTCATTTCGACCCGAACAATTTCATCGCGCCGGTCAACGGGTCCGATTTCATGACCACCTGGGACGCGATGGAGGTGTGGAACGGCGTTCCTCTCGCCAACTTCGAAGGCTGTCTGGGCGACACGAGTTGCACCGCTCCCTCACACCCAACGGCGTTCGACTGGTTCTCCTTTCTCGATCGCGCGAAGTTCGTGACCGGCACCGGCAATTCAGACTCGCACAACGCCAGCCTGCGCGAGGTCGGATATCCGCGGAATTACTTGCAAATCGGCACGGATGATCCCTCGCAAGTGACCGACGCCCAGATCACGGCTGCGCTGAGGGCGAGCAAGGTCACCATCAGCGGCGGTCCCTTCCTCACCATCAGTGCGCCCGGCGGCGGCATCGGCGACACGGTGCAACCCGACTTCTCGACCGGTTCGCCGGTCGTGCATCTGACCGTCCGCGTGCAGGCGCCGGCCTGGATGGGAGCGCTGCAGCGCGCCGACATCTGGATGGGCGACACCAGCGCGCAGGGCGCGCACATCGTGAAGCCGATCGATCTGACCGGCGCGCCGGTCGTCGACGGCTTGCGCTTCGGCGGCAGCGTCGACATTCCGATTTCTCCGGCAGTCGACACCTGGCTGATCGCCACCGTGCGTGGCGGAGGCAGCCACGCGCTGTGGCCCGTCGTGCAGTTGGACGTGCCGCCCTACGCGATCACGAATCCGATCTGGATCGACGCCGACGGCAAGCCGGGCATCACGCCGCTACGCTTGCCTTAGCCCGCCGGGCGAGCGGATAGTTGAAGACCGCGTCGATGAAGAGGTCGATGGTCGCGCCCTGCAAGAGCGCCATCTCGCCGATGTGGATCAACTCCGTCACGCTCGGCCCCATCGCGTGCACGCCGAGGATCTTCTTGTCGGAAGGCGCGAAGACGAGCTTCAGGAAGCCGCTCTCGGCGCCGAGGATTTCGCCGCGGGCGTTCTCGCGCATGAAGGCGCGGCCGACGAGGTAGTCGACGCCCTTGGCCTTCAGTTCCTCCTCGTTCAGACCGACGTAGCTGATCTCGGGGATGGTGTAGATGCCGTAGGGAAAGAGGGTATTGACGCGGGTCTTGTAGGACAAGTGACACGCGTGACACATCGCGACCCGCCCCTGCTCCATGCTGTTCGAAGCGAGGCCGGGAAAGCCGACCACGTCGCCGGCCGCGTAGATGTGCGGCACCGAGGTCTGGAAATGCTCGTTGACGGCGAGGTTGCCGCGCTTGTCCGGCACGACGCCGAGCGCTTCCAGGTTGAGCCCCTGCACGTTGCCGCTGCGACCGGCCGCCGCCAGCACCGCCGCTGCCGTCTCGACGCGACCTTTTTCGGTGGTGACGCTGCAG
>VBLM01000463.1 GCA_005879095.1 Deltaproteobacteria bacterium | reverse complement strand
GTTTTCGGCGCCGCCGCGGGCGGCGAGGTTTTTCGCGAGCAGCTCGTCGAGGGTGATGGCGTTCGATGCGGCAAGCAGCGCGACCAGGAGCGTATACATGCGGCCTCCGTTGTCGAGGGCCGCTTCTCTAGCATGAACACGCGCGCATTCCCCGCGCCCCGAGCGCTCAGTGTCAGGGCGCCGGGATGTTCGTCACGTAGAGTCCGCCCGCCGCCGTGAAGTAAAGGCGGCGCTGGTCGTGGGAGAGGCTCCAGTCGCGGACGCCGTCCGCGATCTTTCCCCACTGGTCGCCCACCGCGAAGTGCCAGGTCGAGTCGCCTCTGCAGAGCGCGGTGTGCCCGATCCACGTCGTCATGCACGCCGCGGGAATCTCTTTCCAGCCGGTGCCATCCGCGTTGGCGATGGCGCTGGTATTGAAGGCGCTTCCAAAGTAGATGGCTTTGCCGAAACCGCCGGCCGGTTCGAACACTGGCGGCCCCGGCTCAATGGCGACGGGAGGGTTCACAGAAACTGCCGGCCCGCGCGCCAAGGACATCCAGAGCGACACGACGCTCACGGCGACGCTGATCACGTGATCGCCGAGCGGCGTCCAGTCCCCTCCGCTGCGGGGCACGGTATAGACCGAACGGGTGATGGCGGTCACGTCGCGGTCAGGAACTGTGGCGATCACCCATCGGCCGTCGCTCGTCACCTCCGCGGAAAACGCGCCGGGCAGCGGCGAAAATGCTGTCTCGGTTCCGGTGACCAGGTCTCGCACATGCAGCGCCGGACCACCTGCATCGGCTGCGAAGAAAATGAAGTTGCCGCCGGTGAGTTGCACCGCGGTGTTCGGCGCCACTGCCGACGGGTCGCACATGGCGGTTGCCTGACCCTGCCGATCGTACACGGTACACGGGCGCGACAAGAGCTGCCCATCCTCCGTCCACGAGACCGACCATGGGTCTGCAATCGGCAGTCGCACTCGCGCGGAGCCGTCCTGCGCAACCAGCCAGGTGTCGTCGTGGCTCGAAACCAGCAGCGCCTCGCCGTCCGGCGAGAATCTCAGGATCGCAAGGGGATCCGCGACGAACAGCTCGGGCGCCGTATCGAGATCGCGGACCCGATAGATCCCGTCGCTCTCGTGCAGGTAGAGCCAGCTTCCCGCGCTCCCGACCACGGTAGCCGGCCGCAATCCCGTCCCGTCCGGGCGCACCAGCCAGGTCCACCGCTTGTCGCAGGTTCCGCCCGACACCACCACGATGCGTCCGTCGCCGGCGAAACCGGCGGACCGCCCCGTCACGCCCAGCGATACCGCCGGCGCGCCCTTGCTGACGATCGAGACCTCGACGTTGTCCGCCTCGGTGCAGGCGGGGCTCGACTTGGGGTTGCAAGTGCACCAACGAGTCATGCTGTCATACGAAACCGCCACGTTCGCGTCGTCTTGCGACGGGTTGAAGAGAGTCTGGACGCCGGGCGCGACAAGCGCCGTCTGCAAGCCTGGGAACATCGGCGCCGTAGCGTCGCGCGGAACGCCCGCATCGGCGGGCGGGGCCGCGACGGGCCCGGCATCGGCCGAGGGACCGTTGTTCACCACCGGACCCGCGTCCTGGTCCGGCGCGGTCTGAACCCCGTCGCCAGTGCCCGGGGGCTGACGCGACGAGCACGCGACGAGCAACACGACGACCAGCGCGCGGATCGACATGCGCGAAGGTAGGCTCGCCGCCGAGGCGCGACCAGACCCTTTTCTGTCGAGAATTGAGCACGTCGCCGAACGTCGCGACGCACGGAAAACTGAGCAAATCCGACTACTTCTGGCCGGTGACGGCGGCGCTTACCTCGGCGGCGAAGTCCTTCTTTTCCTTGGCCAGTCCCTCGCCCAGGACGAAGCACGCGTAACGGCGCACCTGGATATTCTCGCCGATGAGGGCGACGGCCGCGTTGATCTCGTCCTGTACGGTCCGCTTCCCGTCCGGATCGCGGAAGAACGCCTGCTCGAGCAGCACGTTCTCCTTGTAGAATTTCTCCAGCTTGCCGGGGATGATCTTCTCCAGCATCGCCTCCGGCTTCCCCTGCTCGAGCAGCTGCGCGCGCGTCACCGACTTCTCGTGATCGAGCACCGCCGCTGGCACGTCCTCGCGCTTCAAATAAGGCGCCTTGGTCCACGCGATCTGCATCGCGATGTCCTTCACCAGCGCGAGGAACTTCTCGTTCTTGGCGGTGAAGTCGGTCTCGCAGTTGACCTCGACCAGCACGCCGATCTTCCCGCCGAGGTGGATGTACGACCCCACCGCACCCTCGGTCGCGCTGCGCCCGGCCTTCTTGCCGGCGGTCGCGAGACCCTTCTGGCGCAGCCAGTCGGTGGCTTTCTCGATGTCGCCGCCGCTCTCGATCAGCGCCTTCTTGCAATCCATCATCCCCGCGCCGGTCTTCTCGCGGAGTTCTTTGACCATCGCCGATGTCACTTCAGCCAAGTTCTTACTCCTCCGTCTTTTCTTCGGTCGAGGCCGGGACCGCGGCCGTCTCTTCACCGGCGGCAGCCAACGTCGGCTTGCGCTCGACGATCGGACCCGACGAAGCCTCTTCAGCCTCGGGCCGCGCCGACCGCTTCTCGCCGCGCATTCCGCCCCGCGCTCCGCCGCGACCGCCGCGCTCGTTGCGCCGGCCGCGCCGCTCGGACGCCGCGTCGCGATCCTCGACCTGCTCGCCCTCGGCCTGCTGCGGCTCGCCCGCGTGGTGCGCCTGGTACCGCGCCTTGCCTTCGATGGCCGCGTCCGCGATCTTGCCACAGAAGAGACGAATGCTCCGAATTGCGTCGTCATTTCCGGGGATTACGTACTCGATCCCTTCCGGATCGCAGTTCGTGTCCACGAGTCCGACGATGGGAATCCCGAGCCGCGTCGCCTCGTGAATCGCGATGTGCTCCTTCTTCGGATCGATCACGAACAGGCACCCGGGCAGCCGCGACATGTCCTGGATGCCGCCGAGGTTCTTCTTCAGCTTGTCCATCTCGTTCTGCAGGACAGCCACTTCCTTCTTGGGCAGCTTCTCGAACGTTCCGTCGGTCGACATCTTCTCGAGAGCCTTCAACCGATCGATTCCCGACTTGATGGTCTTGAAGTTGGTCAGCGTGCCGCCCAGCCACCGGTTGGTGACGTGGAACTGGCCGGAGCGGGTGGACTCCTCGATGACGGCCAGCCGCACCGTCTTCTGCAGATCGACGATGTAGATCCCGTTGCGGGCGCCGAAGATGTACGGCTTCATCTTCGGGTTCCACCGCTTGGTCTGGTGGCCGAAGTGGACGCCCGCTTCGAGAAGCTGGCGCATGGTGATGCCTTGCGCCGGCTGCATCGCCTGCGCCATCGGCGATGCCTCCGCCGGCGGGGGCGCCGTGGTCGTAGGGGTACCGCTGGTCTCGACGTTCTCCGACATTCGTTTTTCTCCTCCACCTCCGTCGCGCCCGAAGCAGGCCCCGGTTCTGGGGAACCCTGCCCGGATCGGGAGGTGTGCGTGATTGACTACAGCC
>VBLM01000462.1 GCA_005879095.1 Deltaproteobacteria bacterium | reverse complement strand
AGCGCCAGCACCTGCGCGCCGGACAGCAGCGAGACCGGTTTCACGAACAGGTCGAGGCCGACCTTTTCGAATCGGTCGGCGCGAGCGGCCACGACCGTGTTGCCGGAGAGGAGCAGGCCTTTGCTGCCCGCGCGCGCGAGGACGCCCGCGCCGTCGGCGGCGGCGATGCGCAGCTCCGGCGCGGCGCCGGCGTGGTGGGCGGTGAAGATCAGCTTTTCGGAGACGACGCCGTGGAAATCGTCGTCGCCGTCGCCGCCGCCGATGGCGAGGTTGCCATTGGCGTCGGCGGCCACGCTGCGGATGTCGCCGACGTTGGCGGCCCCGCTGGCGTTGGCGAGGTAGGCGATGCGGTTGCCGGAGAGCGCGAGGAAGCGGCCGAGCGCCAGCGAGGTGACCGCGCCGTCCTTGATGGCCAGAAGCTCCGGGCCCCTTCCGTCGACGCGCGAGAGCTGGACGACGATGTTGCCGTCGGCGGTACGCCACGCCCCGGAGGGCGACGTCCAGGTGCCGGCGGTCAATGAAGCGAGCGCGGTTTCGCCGCTGCCGTCGAGGTTGACCAGGTGCAGGCCGTTCACGCTCGCGTCGACGCCGACCAGCGCGTAGACGACTGCCGATCCGCCGACCGCGCCGCATAACGCGGCCCGCACACCGGACGGCGTGAGGGCGGCGCCGTTGGACCCCGGCGTTTCGGGAGTTGCGTAGAGACGCGAGAGGCCCGACTCGAGGGACTGGTAGACGATGATCGCGGGATGCGCCGGGTTCTGACCCTTGGCGCAGGCGAGCAGGAACAGGGCGGCGAACAGACCGGTCTTGCGCACGGCAAACCTCCAGAATCGCGGGAGGATGCCGTAGCGCGTCACGAAGACAATCCGTCAGCCGACTGAGGGTCCGTTGGCGTTGACGCAGCCGTTTCCCTCTGACATACCCCCGTCTCCCGTGGCCCGCAGCTATTACATCCACACCTTCGGCTGCCAGATGAACGAGTCGGATTCGCAGCGCATGGGCGAGGCCCTTGCGCGCGCCGGGTGGGCGGCGACCGATGCGCCGGACGGCGCGGACCTGGTGCTGGTGAATACCTGTGCGATCCGCGAGAAGGCCGAGAACAAGCTCTTTTCCGCGCTCGGGCGGTACCGGCTGCTGAAAGCGCGGCGGGGGACGAAGATCGGCGTCGCCGGGTGCGTCGCGCAGCAGGAGAAATCGAAGCTCTTGCAGCGGGCGCCCTTCGTCGATTTCGTGCTGGGGCCGGACCATCTCGAGAAGGTGCCGGAGCTGGCCGACCGCGGCGGGATGGAGACGGATTTCATCGAGACCGAGCAGTACCTCTTTCCGCAGGCCGATCCCGAAACCAGCCGCGGTCGAGCCACCGCGTTCGTGACCGCGATGAAAGGCTGCGACAACGTCTGCAGCTTCTGTGTCGTGCCGTATACGCGGGGCCGCGAGGTGTCTCGGCCGTATGCTGAAATCGTAAGTGAAATCAGCAGCCTGGTAGGCGTGGGCGTGAGGGAAATCACGCTGATCGGCCAGAACGTGAATTCCTACGTGGGCGGCTGCACGTTCGCCGAGCTGATCCGGAGGGTCGCGGCGGTGCCCGGTCTTCTGCGCATCCGGTTCACCACCTCGCACCCGATGGACCTCTCGCCCGAGCTGGTCCGCTGTTTCTTCGAGGTGCCGCAGCTGATGCCGCACTTCCACCTGCCGGTGCAGCACGGCGCCGACACGGTGCTGCAGCGGATGCGGCGGAAGTACACCATCGCCGAGTACGAGCGGCGCATCGCAGAGCTGCCGGCCAGGATTGCTCTCACGTCCGACATCATCTGCGGGTTTCCGGGCGAGACCGACGAGGAGCACGCCCGGAACATCGCGTTTCTGCAGCGCACGCCGTACGACAATCTCTTCTCCTTCATCTACAGCCCGCGGCCGCACACCGGCGCCATCCTCAAAATCGAGGAGTGGGGCGAAGTGCCGCGCGATGTCGCCCTCGAGCGGCTCGAGGAAGTGCAGGCGCTGCAGATGGCGCGCACGCTGCGGAGGCGCCAGGCGCGCATCGGCTCGGATGTCGAGGTCCTGGTCGAGGACCGCGGCTTCGGCCGCTCGCGCGAGAACTGGACCGTCCACTTCCAGGGCGACGCCGGCGCCGGCGACCTCGTCCAGGTGCGCGTCCAGAGCGCATCGCTGGTCGCGCTGCGCGGCGTTCAGACGACGGTGCTCGACAAGGCGGCCCCGCAGGCACGGCGCCGTCTCGCAGTGGTGAACGCATAGTGCTGCCGCTCGTTGCTCTCGTCGGGCGGCCCAACGTGGGCAAGTCGACGCTGTTCAATCGCATCGTCGGACGGAGGCTGGCCATCGTCGAGGACACGCCCGGCGTGACCCGCGACCGGCAGTACGCCGAGGCGCAGCAGGGCGCACGCAAGTTCCGCGTGGTCGACACCGGCGGCTTCACGATCAAGACCGACGAGCTGCTCATCAAGGCCGTGCGCGAGCAGGCCGAGCACGCCATTCGCGACGCGGACGTGATCGTGCTGGTGATCGACGCGCTGGAGGGCCTCGCCGGCGCCGACCAGGAGCTGGCGCAGATCCTGCGCCGGGGCGGAAAGCCGGTGCTGCTGGCGGCGAACAAGGTCGACTCCAACAAGCGCAACGACGCGCTCGAGCTGGGCGAGCTTTACGCGACCGGATTCGACGTCTTTCCGCTCAGCGCCGAGCACGGCCGCGGCGTGGACGAACTGATGGACGCCATCGTCGATCGGCTGCCGGAAGCCGGCGACGAGACCGAGCCGGAGGACCAGCCGATCCATCTCGCGCTGCTCGGCCGTCCCAACGTCGGCAAGAGTACGCTCCTCAACCGGCTTCTCGGCGAGGAACGGTTCGTCGCCAGCGCGCTGCCGGGCACGACGCGCAACGCGGTCGACGAGGAACTGACCTGGAAAGGCCGTCGCTACGTCCTCACCGATACCGCCGGCCTGCGCAAGAAGCGGCAGGTGATCGACAAGGTCGAGGTCTTCTCGGCGCAGAGGGCGCTCCGGGCGGTCGAGCGCGCGGACGTGGTGGTGGTGCTGACCGACGCGACCGAACTGGGCGTCGATCAGGACGCGCGCATCGCCGCGCAGGCCGAGGAGCGCGGGCGGGCGGTGATTCTCGTGGTCAACAAGTGGGATCTCGTCAAGGACAAGGAGGGCGAAGCGAAGCGGCTGCGCGAGGAGGCCGCGCGCCATCTGCAGCACGTCGGTTTCGCGCCGCTCCTGTTCGCCGAGCTGCGCGACGAGGCTTCGACCCGGATCGCCACGCCGGTGCTGAACGAGTGGGTCCAGCAGATGCAGGACGAGCACCCGGCGCCGCTCTACCGCGGCTTTCCGGTGCGCTTTTCGTATGCGTACCAGGTGGCGGTCCAGCCGGTTACGGTCGCCATCCAGTGCAACCGGCCGGCGGCGGTCGACGACAGCTACCGCCGCTTTCTCGTCAACCGCTTCCGCGAGCGCTTCAAGTTACAGGTTCCGGTTCGCCTCGTCTTCCGGCAGAAAAGTGCGCGCACGCCGCGCGGGAGCCGGCCTTCGTGATCGCCGCCGTAGCCGACCTGGGCGCGCGCAACATCGGCAGCCCCATGCTGTGGGTCGGCTTTCTCGCCGGCGTCCTGATCCTGCTCTTCATCGACCTGCGCATCGCCTCGCGCAGCGATCAGGAAGCGACGTTCAAGGAGGCCATCGGCTGGAGCATCTTCTGGATCGTGCTCTCGCTCGGCTTCGGCGCTTTCCTCTGGAGGCGCTACGGCGGCGAGCAGGGGCTGGAATTCTTTGCCGGATATCTGCTCGAGAAGTCCCTGTCGGTCGACAACCTCTTCGTCTTCGTCCTGCTCTTCCGCAGCTTCGCCATCCCGCCGCAGTACCAGCACCGGGTGCTGTTCTGGGGCGTGCTCGGCGCGCTCCTCCTGCGGGGCTCGCTGATCTTCGCGGGCGTCGCGCTGGTGCACCGTTTCCACTGGATCATCGCCGTCTTCGGCGCGGTGCTCGTCTACACCGCGTGGAAGATCCTCTTCCACGAGGATGAGGCCGACGCGAAGCCCGAGGACAACGCGGTCGTGCGCTGGGTGGCGCGGAACCTGCCGATGACCAAGACCATCGAGGGGCCGCGGTTCTTCATCGGCAAGTGCGCGACGCCGCTCTTGCTCGCGCTGGTCGCCGCCGAGACGACCGACCTCGTCTTCGCACTCGATTCGATCCCGGCCGTCTTCGCGGTGACCGACGATTCGTTTCTCGTCTTCTCCAGCAACATCTGCGCGCTGCTCGGCCTGCGCGCGCTCTATTTCGTCGTGCGCGGCGCGCTGGCGCGGCTGCGGTACCTGAAGCCGGGGCTGGCGGCGATCCTCACCTTCGTCGGGCTGAAGATGCTCCTCTACAAGTGGGTCCAGCTTCCGACGGGAACGTCGCTTCTGATCATCGCCGGCATCCTCGCCATCGCGCTGGTCGTCTCCTGGCTGCGACCGGCGCCGGACACGGCGGCGTAAATCACCCTTGCGCGGCCGCCCGCCGAAGCGCAGCCTGTAAGCGATGTGCCGCATGGCGGGTTACCTGGGTCCGGCGATCCCGCTCGGAGAGATCGTCTCCGCGCCGAAGCACTCGCTCGTCGTGCAGAGCTACAAGCCGCGCGAGCAGACGTCGGGCACCGTCAACGCCGACGGATACGGCGCGGCGCTCTGGCTCGACGACGGGCGGCCCGAGCCGGCGCTCTACCGCACCGGCGCTCCGATCTGGGCCGACCCGAACCTCGGCTGGATGAACGAGCGGCTGCGCGTCCGCTCGGCGATCGCGGCGGTCCGATCGGCCACGCCCGGCATCGGATTCGAATTGGCCAACGTCCAGCCATTCGTGCACGGCCGCATCGCGTTCGCGCACAACGGTTTCGTCACCGATTTCCGCCACGGGCCGCAGCGGATGATGCGCGAGTCGCTCGGGCGAGAGGCGTACGAATCGATCGCGGGCAGCAGCGATTCGGAGCATATCTTCGCGCTGGTGATCGACGTTCCCGGCGTCGCGCTGGCTGACGCCGTCAAGCGGGCGGTCATCCGGATGGAAGAGATCTGCACCGAGCTGCAGCGGACCGCAGCGGCCACGCTGCTCCTCGGCGACGGGGAGCACCTGGTGGGCGTGCGCTGGGCGCGCGGCATCAAGCCGGCCACGCTCTACGCGGCGTCCTTCGGCGACGGCGTCTGCATGGCGTCCGAGCCGCTCGACGGCCGCTCCTGGCGGGAATTGCCGGCCGGCGAAGTCGTGACGCTGCGAGCGGGAGACCTGCGATGAAAGCGCGCGCCGCCGCACGCGATCCGCTGGTCGCCGAGCTCGAATCGGCGCGGCAGTTCCTGCTTTCGGTGCTGCCGCCCGAGGAGTTCTGGCTCGAGCAGCCGGCTCCCGCCTACAGCCCGATCGGCTGGCACCTGGGACACATCGCGGGTCAACAAGAGAGGTGGCTCCTGCCCGGCGAACCGGCTCGGTACGGGTCGACGTTCGATCCGGCGGCGACCGCAAAGGCCGTCCGTGTCCGGCTGCCGCTGGCTTCCGACCTGCGCGCCTTTCTCGACCAGGTGCTCGAGCGCGTCTGCGACGGGCTGAGGGCGGGACGGATCCCGGGCGTGCTCGGGCTGCCGGAGACGTTTCTCGTGCAACACATCGCGCAGCACGAGCTGCAGCATGCCGAGCACGTGCAGGTCGTGCACGCGCTGTGCGAACGGCGGCTGCACCGGATGGCGCCGATCGGCGCGGTGCATGCCGCCGACCGGCTCGAGTTCGCGGGAGGGCGCGTGCAGGTCGGCTCCGACGACGCCGCGCGCGCGTACGACAACGAGCGGCCGCAACACGTGGTCGAGCTGAAGGCGTACTGGCTCGATCCGGCGCCGGTGACCGCGGCGCAGTTCGCCGAATACATCGCCGCCACCGGGGCGCCGGCCCCGCTCGGGTTCGCCGAGCAGCCGCCGGAAGCGCCGGTGACGTGCGTGTCCTGGCACGATGCTGCCGGGTACGCGCGCTGGCGCGGTGCGCGGCTGTCGACCGAGCATGAGCTGGAGGCGGCTCGGGTTCCGCCCTCCGGCGTGTGGGAATGGACCTCGAGCTGGTTCGAGCCGTATCCCGGTTTCCGCCCCTATCCGTACGAGGGCTATTCGAAACCGTGGTTCGGGTCGCACCGCGTGCTGCGCGGCGGGTCGTGGGCGAGCTCGCCGGACCTGGCGCGGCCCTCGCTGCGCAATTGGTACCTGCCAGATTTCCGTGAAATTCCAAGCGGTTTCCGCTGCGCCGGAGGACTCTAGGTGGCTCGGCGGTCTCCGATCCGGCGCGAGCGGCAGCTGCTTCCGCAACCGGTCTCGCCGCGGACGGCGGCGCTGGTCGACCTCGACGCGGAGGCGGCCGCGCTGCGCGAGCTGCGCCAGTCGCTGGGTCGCACCCCGCGCGAGATTCCCTCCAAGTATTTCTACGACGACCGCGGGTCGGCGCTGTTCGAGCAGATCACGCGGCTGCCCGAGTACTACCCGACGCGGACCGAGCGGGCGCTCTTGATCGAGCGGGCGCAGGAGAAGACCGTCGGCCTGCTCGACGCGGTGCTCGCCGATGGCGGCCGGCCGCGGTACATCGCGGTGGACATCTCGGCCCACGCACTCGGCCGCACCCGCGACATTCTCGCCGCGGCCCGGCCCGAGGTTCCGGTCGAGCAGGTCCTCGCCGACTACACCCGCGAGCTGCGGCTTCCGGAGCGGCCCGCCGGCGGACGGCGGTTGGTCCTCTTCCTCGGGGGGACGATCGGGAACGAGGAGGACGCGGACGCCGTGCGGCTGCTGGCGCGCGTCCGCGAGCATCTCGATCCCGGCGACGTGCTGCTGCTGGGGGCCAATCTGGTCACCGATCCGGCCCTGATCCATGCAGCGTACAACGACGCACAGGGCGTGACGGCGGAGTTCAACCGGAACCTGCTTCGGGCGGTGAATTCGTTCGCGCGCAGCGGCTTCGACCCGTCCGCGTTCGACCACTACGCGCCGTACGACGTGGAGAAGCGGCGCATCGAGATGTGGCTGGTGGCACGGTCGGCGCTCGAGGTCGACCTCGGCCGGCTGGGCTCGGTGCTCCGGCTGCGCAAGGGCGAAGGCATCCGCACCGAGATCTCGCGCCGCTTCATGCGCGACGAGGTGCTGCGGCTGATCGATGCGGCTGGTTTCACGCCCGAGCGATGGATGGAGTCGGCGGACGGCCGATTCGGTCTCGCGCTGGGCCTCTCGCGCCGCTCACTGCGCGGCCTGTGACGGACTGTGGCTACTCCGCGCGGAGGGCGATGACGGGGTCGACGCGGGCTGCCCGGCGGGCCGGAAGCCACGAAGCGAGAAGCGCTACTCCTGCGAGCACCAGTGTCAGGCCGGCGTAGGCGATCGGGTCGAACGAGCTGACGCCGAAGAGCATCCCGCGCAGCACGCGCGACAGGCCGACCGCGAGCCCGAAGCCGATCGCGATTCCGAAGGCAGCCAGGCGCATGCCGTCGCCGACGACCAGCCGCAACACCGCGTGCTGCTCCGCGCCGAGCGCCATCCGGATGCCGATCTCCTTCGTCCGCTGCACGACCCCGTAGCTCATGACGCCGTACACGCCGACGGCCGCGAGCGCCAGCGCCACGGCGGCGAACAGTCCCAGCAACAGGAGCGCGAACCGGCGGCCCGAGAGCGACTCGTCCACCGCCGCCTCCATCGTCTTCACCTCGTAGACGGGCAGCTCCGGGTCGATCGCCGCGACCTCGCGGCGCACCGCCGGTACCAGCGCGGCCAGATCGCCCTCGGCCCGGACCATCACTTTCATCCCGTGGAACCACTGCGGCGCGAACTGCGCGACCATCGCGAACGGCCTCAGCATGCCGCCCACCGCCAGCTCGTGCTCGCCCGGCCCGTAGTGCACCATGTGCGCGTAAATACCGACGATTTCCGGCCCGCGCATGTTGCCCACTATCTCCGGCGGGAACGCCAGGCGGCGGCCGATGGGATCCTCGCTGCCGAACAGCTTTCGCGCCAGCGCATCGTCGAGCATCACGACCGGCGCCTTGAGGTCGTCGGTGTCGGTCAGGTCGCGGCCGCGCAGCAGGCGGGCACCGAGCGCGGAGAGAAACCCGGGCGTCGCCGAGTACTGCATGGCGTTGACGCCTTCGCCCGGCCGCGGCCGCGGCTGGCCTTCGACCCAGAACATGCTGGTGCTGTTGTTGTCGAAGAGCGGGAGCGACTGGGTCACGGCGACTGCTTTCACACCCGGCAAAGCCGAGAGCCGCCGGCGCAGCTCCTGTTCGAATCGGATTTCTTCCACCGAGCCGGGGTACCGGATCGGCGGCAAGGTCAGGCTCTGCACCAGCAAGCCGTGCGACTGGTAGCCGAGGTCGACCGCCGCCGCCTTGGCGAAACTGCGCATCAAGAGGCCGGCGCCGATCAACAGCATCAACGACAGCGCGATCTCAGCGACGACCAGCGCGCTGCGCATGCGGCGGCGCGGGCGCGAATCGGTGGCGTGCGCGTCCCGGAGCAGCGCGTCGAGATCGGGTCGCGACGCGCGCAGCGCGGGCAGCACGCCGAAGGCCAGCCCGGTCAGCACCGAAAGTCCGACGGTAAAAGCGAGGACCGCGCCGTTCACGCGTACATCCGCGTTTCTACGGAGGATTTCCGGTACCCACGGGAGCATGGCATCGAGGCCCCAGACGGCGACCAGGATGCCCGCGCCGCCGCCGACGAGCGCGAGCAGCACGCTCTCGGTCAAAAGCTCGCGCACGAGCCGTCCGCGGCCGGCGCCGAGCGCGGAGCGGATGGCGAGCTCTCCGGTGCGTGCCGCGCCCCTCGCCAGGGCGAGGTTGGCGACGTTGGCGGCGGCGATCAAGAGCACCAGCACGACCGCGCCCCAGAGGATGAACAGCGCGCTGCGGAAGTCCTCGGTCTGGTCGTCCTGGATCGTCTTCGCCCGCACGCGCGCGCCGGTGTTGGTCAGCGGGTAGGCTTTCTCCAGCCGCTCGGCGACGGCGTTGAGCGCCGCGTTCGCCTGCTGGAGCGTGACGCCCGGGCGCATTCGAGCCAGACCGCTGATGCCGGGGTGATCGGCGCGGTCCTTGAACTGATCGGCCCACAGGCCGAGCGGCACGAAGACATCGCTCGCCACCAGGAAGCGGAAGACCGGCGGCATTACGCCGATGACCGTGTACGCGGCCCCGCCGAGCGCGATCGACTGGCCGACGATGCGCGGGTCGGACGCGAACCGCTTCTGCCACAGGGCGTTGCTGAGCACGACGGTGCGCTCGGCGCCCGGGCCATCGTCCTCGTCGGTGAAGGTGCGGCCGATCTGCGGCCGGGCGCCGAGGGCGTCGAAGAAATCGGCGCTGACCATGCGGACTGCGAGCTGCTCGGGATCGCCCGCGCCGGTCAGGTTCAGGCTGTCGCGCCGGAACGCGCCGAGCTGGCTGAAGACGTCTCTGGTCTGCGCCCGCCAGTCGCGAAAGTTGGGGTACGCCACCGACGACTCTTCGAACGTCTTGCTCGTCTCGCGGACGATCAGCACCTGCTCCGGGTGCGGATACGGGTACGGCCGCAGCAGAGTCGCCTCGATCAGGCTGAAGAGCGCGGTGTTGGCGCCGATGGCGAGCGCCAGCGCGGCGATAGCGGCGAGGGCGTACGTCGGCGCGCGGCGGAGCGACCTGAGGGCGAGGCGGACGTCTTGCCAGACGGATTCCATCGGCTGGGAGAGAGCCAGTTCCGTGCCAGCGTGGCTACTCTGATGACGCGCTGCGGCATGGCCGTGCGTGGGACGGTGCGTCCCGAAATCGCACTAGGCCGTGCAGTCGAGGAGGA
>VBLM01000460.1 GCA_005879095.1 Deltaproteobacteria bacterium | reverse complement strand
ACCCGCAGCCGATCGAGATCGCCATCGAACAGGTCGCGCACCTTCTTGCACGAGACGCACACCAGGTGGTGGTGCGGCCGCCCTGCGCCGGTGCCGGGCAGCACCGCTTCGTAGCGCGCTTCTTCGTGGAGCGGATTGACGTCGGCGATGGCGCCGATCTTCTTCAAGCTCTCCAGATTTTTGTAAACGGTGGCGAGCGAGAGCGAGGGGATGCGCCTGCGCACCGCGCGGTGGATCTGCTCCGCGCTCGGGTGCTCGCGCGAGCCCGCCAGCGCCGCGAAGATGGCCAGCCGCTGGCCGGTCACCGAGAGGCCGTGCTCGCGGCAGAAGTCGGCGAATTCGGCCAGCTCGCGCTTCATGACAGGTCCTGTGCCAGCGACTTGCGCACCGGCTCGGAGAGCTCGGTTCGAAAAGCGTACGCCGGATGATCGATGACGATGGCGACCGGACCTTTGCCGAACTGCGCCGCGTCGGGCACGCTGAAGCGCACGAACTGCACCGCCGCCGCGCGGGTGCCGTCGTCCCAGCCGGGAGCGAAGCGGCCCGGGATGCGGCGGCCGGCGACCTCGAGCCAGACGTGATCGCCGATGCCGGTCAGCTTTCTCAGCTGCGCCTTGACCTCGGCGTCTTCTCCGAGCAGCTCGATCATCAGCGTCGCCGACAGCTCGCCTTCGCCCGGCAGCATGGTGTTGAACCCCTCCACCTCCTCGGCCACCTGGGCGGGGTCGTGGATGCGCTCGACGCGGAGGATCTCTTGCACCTGAAACTTCACCGTCAGGCGATTCTCGAAGAGCAAGCTGATGAAGGGCCCGACCTGCACGCGGCGGTCCTTCTTGGCTTCGATCACTTCGCGGCGGAACTGCTCGCGCACGCCCTCGTAGACGGGGAGCGGCCAGAGATCGTTTGTGCTCAAAGGATTCACTCGAGTCTCTCTCCCTGGTAAGCGGCGTTCAAAATCCGCACCGGGTGGTAGCAGTTGCGACCCGTCTTCTGGCGCAGTTGCAGGCCGGCCAGCGGGCAGTCGCTGGAGACGGTGTCGGGCTCGGCGGCCAGCACCTTGCGCGCCGCGCCCTCGGCGACTTTCAGGCTTTCGGCGAAGAACTCGCTCTTCATGCCCCAGGTTCCGTCCATGCCGCAGCAGCGATCGACCAGCGTGACATCGCCGCCCGCCCACTTGAGCAAGTCGCGCCCGCGATAGCCGAAGTTCTACACGCGATTGTGGCAGGCGACGTGAAACGCGACTTTGCCCAGCGTTCCTTCGGGCGGTTTGGGAAGCCGCTTCGAGCGCGCCTGGTGCAGAAGGAAGTCGCTCAAGTCCATCACCGCAGCCGCGACCTCGCGCGCTTCCGGCGTCGGGACCAGCTCCGGATATTCGGTGCGCAGGACGAGCGTGCAGGACGGGCCGGGGCTGACGATCTTCCGCCCTTCGCGCACCGCCGGCAGCAGCGTCTCCACGTTCTGGCGCGCCAGCTTGCGAGCGCCCTCCAGATCGCCGCCGTCGAGCTTGGGCATTCCGCAGCAGACCTGCTCCGGACAGTCGACGTTGCAGCCCGCCCGCTCGAGCATCGAGACCGCGTCCTTGCCGATGGCCGGATCGTTGTAGTTCACGAAGCAGGTGGCAAAGAGCGCGACCGGCTGCGATCCGTTCTGTGGCACCGGTGCGCGCCGCGACCACCAGGTGAGAAAACTCTCGTCCGCGTAGTTCGGCAGCTGCCGCTCGCGAGCGATTCCGATGGTCTTCTCCATCAGCATCCGGTTGAACGAATTGTGTGCGGCCGCGTTGGCGAGCGGCGCGACCTTCGTCATCACGCTGCCGACCAGGTCGGTGGCGCCGAGGAACCGCTCGCGAAAGGCGATGCCGTCCTCGCGCGCGCCGATCATCTTCGCGCGCAGCATCAGCTTGGGAAAATCGACCGCGAACTCGTGCGGCGGCACGTACGGGCACTTGGGGAAGCAGAGCTTGCACTCGTAGCAGAGCTCGACCACCCGCTCCTTGTCAGCGTCCTGCAGGAGCCCGACCGGATTTTCCGTCGAGACCTTGACGTGCTTCAGAAGCTCGCCCGCCTCGTGCTCCTCGACGATTCTCCCGCTCTCGATATGCTTGCCTTCGGCTTCCTCGCGGTGCGGATCGAGCGCGTCGATGCGCCGGAAGAGCACGTCGAACGAAGGACAGAGGTTGAAGCAGAGACGGCACCCGTTGCAGATCTCGAACACCCGGTGCAGCTCCGATTGCAGATGCGCGCCGTCCCAGAACTGCGGGTTGTCGTACGCCATCGCGTGGCGGTCGTCCGACCAGTCCCGCGCATCATTTGCGATCGGAAGTTTCATTCAGCCCCACGCCTGGTTGCCCTCATGAACTTTCGTCGATCCGGCGCCTGCGGCGCCTCCACCAAGGGGGAGCTCGCTCCCCCCTGGACCCCCCAACACCTCACCGTCACTTCAAGCATGACCCAGCCTTAGAGCGTCGCGAGCGACTGCAGGCCCTTGGCGAAGCGGCCGGCGTGCGACTTCTCGGCCTTGGCGAGCGTCTCGAACCACTCGGCGATCTCGGTGAAGCCGTCCTCGCGCGCCTGCCGCGCGAAGCCTGGATACATCTGCGTGTACTCGTAGGTCTCGCCGGCGACCGCCGCTTTCAGGTTCTTCTCGGTGTCGCCGATCGGCTCGCCCGTCGCCGGGTCGCCGACTTCCTGCAGGTACTCGAGATGTCCGTGCGCGTGCCCGGTCTCGCCCTCTGCCGTATCGCGGAAGAGGCCGGCGATGTCCGGGCGCCCCTCCACGTCCGCCTGCTTGGCGAAGTAGAGGTAGCGGCGGTTCGCCTGGCTCTCCCCGGCGAACGCGGACTTGAGGTTTTCGTGCGTCTTGCTGCCTTTCAGATTGGCCATTTGTCCTCCTCGGTGGACGGGTCCGACGGTTTGGAGAATTATTCTCGAAAAAGGATTCGCGCAACCCCAATTCCTGACACGCCCGATTTCGACGGGCAGGCGTTCTACACTAGTCTGTTGCGAAAGTTCCGTGACGAAGGATGGTAGATGCCGCAGGATTTCAGGACGCGCCGCATCCAGAACTGGGTCTTCCTCGGGCTGATGTACGCCATGTTCTACATGGCCCGGTACAACCTCTCGGTCGCCGATCCGTACTTGCTGAAAGCGTTTGGCTGGACGAAGGAAGATCTCGGCATCCTCAAGTCCGCCGGCCTGATCACGTACGGCGTCTCCGTTTTCCTCAATGGGCCACTCGCCGACCGCATCGGGGGCAAGCGCGCGATCCTGATCGGCGCCGCCGGCTCGCTCACCGCGAACGTCGTCTTCG
>VBLM01000461.1:527-4369 GCA_005879095.1 Deltaproteobacteria bacterium | reverse complement strand
CGCTGTTCGTGCTCGGCGCCTTGTTGCAGAGAACCTTGATCAACCGCGTGCTCGACGCGCTGCCGCAGAACCAGATCCTGCTCACCATCGGGATCGGACTGGTGTTGGCGAACACCGCGATGCTGCTCTTCACTTCCGATTATCGAATCCTCTCCACCTCGTATTCATCGTCGAGCGTCCCGCTGGGCGGCATCCGGTTGTCGACGCCGCTGCTCTACTGCTTCCTGATCACGGCCGCCATCACCGCCGCGCTCTACTGGTTCCTGGTCAAGACCGACACCGGCCACGCCATCCGCGCCACCGCGCAGGACCGCGACGCCGCGCAGTTGATGGGCGTCAGCGTGCGCACCATGGGCGTCCTCGCGTTCGGCCTCGGCGCGGCGCTGGCCGGGGCCGCCGGCGCTCTCGTCGCGCCGACGTACTACATCTACCCGCAGGTCGGCGGCGCCTTCACCTTGAAGGCCTTCGTCGTCGTGGTGCTGGGCGGAATGGGCAGCATCATCGGCGCGACGCTGGGCGGCGTCCTGATCGGCACCGCCGAATCGCTCAGCGCCTCGTACCTCGGCTCCGGCTGGAAGGACCTCTGCGTCTACGTCATCTTCCTGCTGGTCCTGCTTCTGAAACCTTCCGGCCTTCTCGGAAAGAGCCGCATGTGAAAGCGCTCGTCGTCTGGCTCATTCCGCTGGTTGCGCTCGCGCTGGTGCCGATCTGGCTGACCAGCCCGTATCCGCTGCACATCTTCATCCTGCTCTTCATCGCGGTGGCGATGGGCGAGAGCTGGAACGTGCTCGGCGGATTCGCCGGCCAGTATTCGGTCGGCCATGCCGCGTATTACGGGCTCGGCGCGTACGGCGCGTTCATTCTGTTGGAGCAAAAGCACGTCGCGCCGTGGTTCGGCGTATGGGTCGCGGTCGCCATCGCCACGGCGGTCGCGCTGATCATCGGCAGCATCACCTTCCGCCTGCGCGGACCCTACTTCGTGCTGGCCTCGATCGCGGTGGCGGAGATCATCCGGCTCGCCGCGCTGAACTGGAAGGACCTGACCAACGGCGCCGAGGGCATCCTCGCCAGCGATTTGCCGATTTTGCAATTCGGTAATCATGTGGTTACCGACTGGAACTCGAAGACGCCCTACTACTACATGGGCCTCGCCATGGCGGTCTTCTGCGTCGGCGTGAATTTCGCGGTCAAGCGCAGCAAGCTCGGCTACTACCTGCAGGCCATCCGCGAGGACCAGGACGCGGCGCACTCGCTGGGAATTCCGCTCACCGTCTACAAGAACGCGGGGCTGGTGATCTCGGCGGCGTGCACTGCGCTGGCCGGCAGCTTCGCCGCCTTCTACGTCGGCTTCATCGAGCCGCAGGCCGTGTTCGGCATCGACATCTCGGTGCAGGTGGTGCTGATCTGCATCATCGGTGGCATCGGCACCGTCACCGGCCCGATGATCGGCGCGGTCGTGCTGGTGCTGCTCTCCGAGGCGTTGCGCGCGAACCTGATCGCGCAGGGCCTCTTCCACGTCGGTCTGTCGGAGACCTCGCCGACCGGCATGTTCCTCAAGGAGAACCTCGCGCACGCGCACGTGCTCATCTACGGAATCCTCGTCATCGTGGTGATCCTCTTCATGCCCGACGGATTCGTCGGTTTCTTCGGCACGCGTCTGCGCAGGAAGCCGCGATGACCGCGCCGCTGCTCGAGGTGCGCAACGTCAGCCGCTTCTTCGGCGGCGTGAAGGCCAACGTCGACGTCAGCTTCTCGGTCGAGCCCGGCATGGTGCTCGGGTTGATCGGGCCCAACGGCGCCGGCAAGACGACCTTGTTCAACTGCATCACCGGTTTCTTCCCGCCCTCGCGCGGCGAAATCCTTTTCGAAGGAAGGCGGATCGACGGCCTCTCGCCCGACAAGGTATGCCGGCTGGGAATGGCGCGGACGTGGCAGAAGGTGCGGCCGCTCGCCAAGCTGACGGTGCTCGACAACGCCATGGTCGGCGCGCTCCTGCGCACGGGGTCGGTGAAGGAAGCGCGCGAGCTCGCGCACCGGCAACTGCAAGTCGTCGGACTCGACGCCAAGGCGTCGGTGCTGGCGGGCACGCTGCCGATCGGCGAGCGCAAGAAGCTGGAGGTCGCGCGCGTCCTGGCGACCAGGCCGCGCATGATCCTGCTCGACGAGGTGATGGGCGGGCTCAACGCGCGCGAGAGCGAGGAGCTGATTCATCTGATCCTGGAGGTGAAAAAGAGCGGATTGACCCAGGTGGTGATCGAGCACGACATGAAAGCCATCGTCCGCACCTGCGACCGCATCGTGGTCCTCAACTCCGGCGAGAAGCTCGCCGAGGGTTCGCCGCAGGAGATCGTCAACGACCCGCGGGTGATGACCGCTTACCTCGGCGACAGCGGCGGAGCCAAGGCATGACCGCGCCTTTGCTGGAAGTGCGCGATCTCGATTTCGCCTACGGCGACGTGCATGTGCTTCACGGCGTCTCCTTGACCGTGCAACCCGGCGAGATCGTCACGCTGGTCGGCAGCAACGGCGCGGGCAAGAGCACCACGTTGCGCAACATCTCGCGGCTGCTGCGGCCGCGGTCGGGAAGCATCGTCTTCGACGGGCACGATCTGAACCGGCTGGCGTCGCACGAAGTCGTGGCGCTCGGCGTCGTGCAGGTGCCGGAAGGGCGGCGCGTGTTTCCCGAGATGACGATCGCCGAGAACCTGCGGATGGGATCCTACATCTCCTCGGCGCGGGGGGATCGCGCGAAGAACCTGGAGCGCGGGTTGACGCTCTTTCCCCGCCTGCGCGAGCGGTTCAACCAGCTGGCGGGGACCTTGTCGGGCGGCGAGCAGCAGATGCTCGCGATTGCGCGCGGATTGATGGCGAAGCCGCGGCTCCTGCTCCTCGACGAGCCCTC
This sequence comes from Deltaproteobacteria bacterium, assembly GCA_005879095.1. Taxonomy (GTDB): domain Bacteria; phylum Myxococcota; class Myxococcia; order Myxococcales; family 40CM-4-68-19; genus 40CM-4-68-19. Next base: position 1,467 of record VBLM01000461.1, on the reverse strand, counting down.
GCTCGGCCTTTCGCCGCTGCTGGTGAAGACCATCTTCGACACCATCGCGGAGATCAACAAGCAGGGCGTCGCGGTGCTGCTGGTGGAGCAGAACGTCTACCAGTCGTTGCGAATCGCAAATCGCGGATACGTGCTGGAGACGGGAAAGATCGCGCTCTCCGGAAGCGGCCAGGAACTGCTCAACAACGACCAGGTGAAAGCAGCCTTCCTCGGCGCGTAGGAAGAACAGGAAAACGAGAACGAAAAGGAAAAGGAAAAGGAAAAGGAGCAGCCTCGCGCCAGGCCTTCGGCCTGTCACTCCGGCTGCATAGGAAAACGATTAACGAATGAGACCCGAAAGCAAGGCCGCAACGCGACCACCGAGCCGTCGCGCATCCTTTGCAGTTCGTGCGCTGCACTTTCCCGAGAGCGCAGCGATCTGCACTGCCGCCGCCGCCTCCGTCGCCTCTCCGCGTGCGATCCCAAACACACGCCGGCGGTCGGCCGGCGCCACGCGCCCATTCGCTTCCGCGATGTTCAGGCAGGCGCTTTGCGCCGCACGCAAGGCCTGATCCTGCAGCTTCGTATCCCGGATCCCCGCATCGCAAACAAGGCGCAGCAGTTCGCAAGCGACTTGCCACGCAATCAGCTTTTCGTGGAGTAATAGAGTCGTCTCGTTCGGCATCGTTTCGGCCTCCTCAAAGACAGCCGCAGGCGGGAGGCCGAAACGATGCCGAACAGACGACGGACCGACCGAAAAGTGCGAGCGCAGCGAGCTACTATCGTTTTCCGATGCAGCCGCAGTGACAGGCCGAAGGCCTGGCGCGAGGCTGCTCCTTCTCCTTCTCTTTTTCCTTTTCCTTCTCGTAGTTCAGGTAGCGGCCGCGGCGGCCGGCTTGCGCATCGCCGCCATCGCGTAACAGGCCGCGAAGAACAGGTAGATCACCACCGTCGACCAGCC
>VBLM01000461.1:0-441 GCA_005879095.1 Deltaproteobacteria bacterium | reverse complement strand
AAAGCCGCCAGCGCCGAGCCGAAGAACCGGGCGAGCAGCAGCGCGCCCGGCGTCGTCTCCACCGCATACATCGGCAGGAACGAGCCGGGGATGAGCAGCAGCGGAATGGCAAACGCAGTGGCGACGATCGCATTGATCGTGAACACCAGCCCGAGTTTCATGGTGCACCCCCGAGTGCATTCAACGCCCGAGGGAGACCCGCGTCAACGCGACCAGGTCTCGGGATGCTCCGCCTTCCACCGCATCGCGGCAAAGATCCGCGTGTGCCCGCTCGGATGATCGAAAAAGACGATCTCCTCCAAGGGCCCCGGCTCGAGCTTGCGGTACTCGGAGAGATGGAGCGCGGCCTGCGCGAATCCGTCCGGCTGCCGCGCGGCGTTGAGCCCGAACATGTCGGCCTCGTACTCGTTGCTGCGGATGATGCTGTTGATCACCGGCGTC
>VBLM01000459.1 GCA_005879095.1 Deltaproteobacteria bacterium | reverse complement strand
CGGTCGTCGCGGCCCCGCTCTCGGCGCTGATCGCCCTCGAGGCCGGATCGCCCGCGCTCTTCACCGCCGCCGCCCTCGCCTACGCGCTCGCCGTCATGCTCATCCGATGAAACGGCTGGCGCCGAGGTTCAGTGCGCGAGCGGGTTGCACTTCCCTCCGTCGCTCGCCTGGTTGCAGACGTTGCTGCTGATTGCCCCGTTCACCACCGCCGCCCAGTCGTCGGGGAAGCCGTGCGGAATGGTGGTCTGGCACCTGGGCATCGAGCCGTCCGAAGCGGGGCCATGGGCGAGCATGTAACCCTGGCAGGCGGCGTTGTCCGCAGCGGCCTTGACCGCGGCCACGAATCCGTCGTGGGTCCCATAGCGCTCTTCCAGGGAGGGCCGCGGATCACCCGCATCGGTCCGCGCTTTCTTCGTCTTGGCGAAGGGGATCATCCCGCCGACGTAATTGCAGGTCTGATCCTTATGGAAGCCGGCCGAGGTGATGTTCCAGCCCAGGTACGTGCCGATGGGCGCGTCGCGCATCGCCGTGGGGACGCCGCCCAGCTCGTTTCCGTCGGAGTCCACGCGCGGCACCATCATCTTGATCACGCTCTTGATCGGCGGCGGCTCGTTGGTCGGCGTACCGGTCGCGTCGGTCTCGTTGAAGTCGGGGCCCCAGTCATAGTCGAGGACCGGGTTGACGAAGTTCTCCGGCAGGAAGATCGACGACGGGACCCCGGGCACGCCGCTGGGGAACCCCATCGCCGCCTGGGTCGGCTCGACCAGCGTGCGCTCGTTCTTTGCGCCGAGCATGAGCGGCCACTTGCTGGGCGGCGGGGCCGTGTCGTTCATCACCCAGTCGCGCAGCGCGACACGCAGGCGGTTCACCAGCTGCGTTGCGGGCACGGGATTGGCAACGAACGTGCCGGTGCCCCAGTTGTTCCCCGGGCAGCTGGCTCCTGTGTCGGTGGCCGCGGGCTCCTTGTAGACTCCGTTGCCGCCGCCGTGCGTGGAGCTGGGCAGGTAATAG
>VBLM01000458.1 GCA_005879095.1 Deltaproteobacteria bacterium | reverse complement strand
CGCCGCCGATGCAGAGCTTGACGCCGCGCTTTTCGCTCACCTCGCGCGCGATCTGGATGAGATCGCTCGCGTGCGCCAGGCCCTCGGGATGCGGGATGAACTCGCGCTGGCCGCGCGGCGGATCTCCCCGCAGCGCCAGCACGTTGGTGATGCCGGCGTCACAGATCACGGCGAGCTGTTCCTCGAGGTCGTGCCGTGAGGCTCCCACGCAGGTGAGGTGGGCCATCGCCTCGATCTCGGTCTCGCGCTTGATGCGCGTCACCATCTCGAGGGTGCGGCCGCGGGTCGATCCGCCCGCGCCCCAGGTGACGCTGACGAAGGAGGGCGCCAGCGGGCGCAGGGCGCGCAGGGTCTCGAACAGGGAATTCACACCCGAATCGTTCTTCGGCGGGAAGAATTCGAAGGAGAAGACCGGCTCCCCGCGCTCGGCGGCGAACCGGAGCATGTCGGTGATTCTCATTGGGGAGGCGACTCCGTGACGCCCGCGTCGGACGTTTCTTCGGCTCGCGATCGGCGGCGACCGCGCCGGCGCTGGCCTGCGTCGCCGGCGCCGGCGTCGGGGACCTCGAGCGCCGCGAGCGGGGGCAGCACTTCCTGGGCCGGCGCGCCGCACGGTGCGGCGCAGGTCGCCAACCGGAACGAATCGATCACCTTCCCGGCGATGTCCTTCACCACGCCGCGTGCGTGGCAACCGCACACCTCGACCATCGCGTACGAAAGGGCTTTCTGCGCCGTCTGCACGCCGGGAAACGAGGGGTCCGGGTCCTCCAACGGCGCGCCGCCTCCGCCGAGGACGAAGTACTGCAGGCCGTCGATCTCGCCGCGCTCGTAGAAATGCTCGTGACCGGCGAAGACGACCTCGATCGGATGCACCAGCCGCCCGACCGCGATGGCCGAGCGAACCGCTTCGCTCCCGCCATGCCCGGGCCGCACGTGCGCCGGATGGCTGTAGGGACCCTGGTGCACCAGCACCCACACGTGCCGATCCTTGGGCACCTTGCGCAAGTCCTCCTCGAACCAGGCCTTTTGCGCGTCGGAAACCCCCGCCGAGTGCGGCGTCGCGCCGGCGGCGGTCTCGAACGAATCGAGCACGTCGATGTGCAACGGGCCGTAGTCGAGCGACCAGTACGCAGGCCGATCGCGGTGCTGGAAGTATTTCGCGTACGCCACGCCGTTGTCGGTGATCTCGTGGTTGCCGACCGTCGGCACCAGCGGCGTGGTCGCGAGATGGTCGTGCTCCTCCTGGAACCAGACCCGCCACAGGTCGGGTTCGTTGGCGTCCACCACCATGTCGCCGGTGTGCAGCGCGAGCTGCGCGTGCTCGCCGGCGGCCGAGCGCGCGACCAGCGCGTGGTCGCCGGAGTTGGTGCGGTTGTCGCCGTAGACCAGCACCTCGACCGGCCCTTCGACTCCCGACTGCGGGGCGCTGGTGAAGACGAAGACGTCGTCCGATCCCTCGACGCGATAGCGGTACTGGGTCTGCGGCTGGAGCGAGCCGAGAATGACGCGGTGCTCCATGACGGCCGGACCCTCCTCAGTGGCCAGCCGATCCGGCGACACCGTCCCGTACCAGACGCGGCCGACCGACGGCGTCTGCGTCAACCACGCCACCGTCATACGGCCGGCCTCCGGATCGAGCAGCCACGGGCCGGCAACGAGCGGCTGGAGCGCGGGCGTTTGCGCCTGCGCGGGCCGGCGCTGTGGAACGCCGGGGAGCCGGTCGCATGCCAGGAGCGCAAGCAGCGCGGCCAGCGCCTGCCCGCGAGCCGAAAAGTGTCGCATACAGCCGACCTTACCGCCGGATCCGAGCCCGAGCCAGTTATGTGGTGACGAGGCCCTGCCGTCTGGTAGCCTTGCGGGCATGCGCATCCCTTTCGTCGCCCTTGCCGCAGTCCTGATTGCCGCTTCCGCGCACGCTGAGGGGGACACCGTTCCCGCCGCTCCTCCCGCTTCCGCTCCAGCCGCGACCGCGCAGGCCGCGGCGCCGAGCGCGCACCTGGCGGCGGCGCAGCGGCTCTATCAGAAGCTCGATCTCGACGCCGCGCTGGCCGAGTTGGCGCAGGCCGAGGCGGCGGCGAAGGACAACGAGGACGAGACGGTTTCGGTGCTGATCTACCGCGGGCTGATCTTCTCCGACACGGGCAAGGCCGCCGACGCGAACGACCAGTTCAAGCGCGCGCTCGCGATGCGGCCCTGGGCGGAAGTGCCGGCCGAGACGTCGCCGCGGATCGCCAAGATGTTCAGCGATGCGCGCCGGTCGCTGTGGGGGATGGCGAGCGTGAAGCCGCCACCGAAGAAGGCGGCGGCGGTGAACGCGGTGCCCGCCAGCACGACGCAGACGACGCCGACGGCACAGCCTGCGGTCGCGCCCGCCAGGTAAGGTCGCTGTCAGACCCCCGTGGTAGACCGGCGTCGTGCAGACGCAGCAACTGAGCTTCGCCGACATTCGCCCGCGCGGGCCGCGGCTGGTCGTGCTGCCGGATTCGGCGCGCGTCGAGGAATGGCTGCTGGCCGCGGCGAGGAGGCAAGGGTTCGTCGCCGGCAGGCCCGCGTGCACTCTGGCCGAGCTCGAGCGCGAGCTGGTGCGCGAGGCGCGGCGGGCGGGAAAGTGTCCGCCGAGCGCCTCTCCGCACGCGTTGATGCTCGCGCTGCGCGAAGCGGCGCGTGAGCATTCGCACGGCCGGTTCGTCCGCATCCGCGAGCAGGCGGGTTATGCGCGCGCCCTCGGCGACCTGTTGGCGACGCTGACGCAGGGACTGCTCGACCCGGCGGACCTCGCCCGGCTGGACGTGCCCGAGCGTGCGTCGGAGCTGGGCCGCACGCTGGCGGCGGCGCGCGGCTTGCTCGATCGCGCCGGGCTGGTCGAGCCGAATCGCGCCGTGCGCATCGCCGTCGATCAGCTCGCCCAGGGCATGCCGCTGCCGCCGCTGCTCGCGCGCGCCGCGGAGGTCGAGTTCGACGGGATTCTCGACTGGACGCCGCTGCGGCTGCGGCTGGCGGTGGTCCTCGCTTCGCGGCTTCGGATACGGATCCGGCTGCCGTGGTCGGCCGACCGTCCGGATCTGACCGAGGCGCTCTAGCCCACGCTGCGCCTCGGGGCCGCTCGCGCCGTTCCTGCGCCGGCTGTTCGCGGCCGAAGGGCCGCCGCAGGACGGTCCGGTCGAGCTGATCTCCTGCGCCTCGCCGGCCGCGCAGGCCCGCGAGGTGGCGCGCCGATGCGCGTCGCTGCTCGCCGCGGGGACGCCGGCGGACACGATCGCGGTCGCCGCGCGCACGCTGGCGAACGGCGTCGTCGAAGAGCTCGCGGCGGCCTTCGACCGGCTCGGCATTCCCTGGCGCGAGCGCCGCGGACGACCGGCGCTGCCGGCGGCGCCGGTGCGGCTCGCGCTCTCGCTGCTGGAGATGGTCGAGCAGGACTTTCCTCGCGAGCCGCTCATCGACCTGCTCTCGTCGCGGCTTCTCTGGATGCGGCAGGACGGCGAACACCTTCCGCCGCAGGTACTCGCGCGCTGCCTGCGTGAAGCGCACGTCCGCGACGACGAGACCGAAGGCGGCATCGCCGCCCGGCTGCAGGCGCTCTCAGCGCGACGAGCGCGCAACGGTCAGGAGGCAAAAGACGTCGCGGAGACGGAAGTACGCGTATCGAGGGCGATTTCCACGCTGCGCAAACTGCCCGAGCGAGCCACGCTGCGCGAGCACGGCGCGGGCTTGCTCGAGGTGCTCGGCCGGTGGGGGTTGCACCGCCGGCTGCGGGTGCCGGAACCAGTCGATGCCGGGCCTTTGCTGGAGCGCGCCGTCTCGGCCGCGCTGGCCCGCGATCAGGCCGCGCTGCGCTGTCTCGAGGAAGCCTGCTCCGGCCTCGCGCGCGCGGCGGCTCAGGTCGGGCTCGGTGAAAAGCGCTTTACGCGCGCCTCGTTCGCCCAGGTGCTGGCGGAAGCGCTCTCCGACGCTTCGCTGCCGCCCGGTGGAGCGCGCGGCGGCGCCGTCCACCTGGTCGAGTTGCGCGAGTTGCCCGGCAGATCGTTCGATCATCTCCTGGTGATCGGGCTCGTCGACGGCGAGCTGCCCGCGCGGCCCGCCGTCGATCCGCTGCTCTCGGACGAAGAGCGCCGGTCGGTCAATCGCGCGGCGCGGCGGAACGTCTTTCGCGACAGCACGACGACCGCCGAGCCGCTCCTGTTCCATCTCGCGCTCTCTTCGGCGCGCAAGTCCGCCGCGCTCTTCTGGCCGCGCGCGGACGCATCCGGCCGCGAGACCGTCCGCTCTCCTTTCGCCGACGAGGCCGCGCGCGCGCTCGGGCGCAGCGCGGAGGGCGTCGCCATCGCCTCGATCCCCGCGCCGGAAGACTGCGCGGGCGCCACGGACCTGCTCGCGCGGGCCGCGCTCGATGCCTTTGCCGAGCCGGCCTTCCGCGTCAGTCCTCCGGCCGACGCGGCGCGGGCCCGCGCTCTGATCTCAGCCGTGGCCGCGTCGTCACTGGCACCCCGGCTCCGCCGCATCGCGCGCGCGGCGATCGCGGAGCGGGAGCGGGTGCGCGCGTTCGTCGGAGAGATCGCGCCCGGCCGCTTCTCGGGCCAGCTTTCGGGAGCGGCCCGACAGATCGCCGCCGATCAATTCCGATTCGGCCCTGAGGCGCCCGCATCCGCGCACCAGCTGGAAGAGCACGGTACTTGCGGATTTCGCACCCTCGGCCACCGCCTGCTGCACCTGAAACAGGACGAGGAGGACGACGCCGAGCTCGGCGCGCGCGAGCGCGGCACGTTGCTGCACCGCTGCCTGGAACGGTTCTTCCGGCAGGTGCCGCTGCCGCTGCGCGGGATTCCGGAGGAGATCGCCCTCCTGCGAGAAGTGGCGGACCAGGAGATGGCGGCGTTTGCCGAGGAGACGCACGTCGGCCACCGGGCGCTGTGGGAGCTCAAGCGCGGCGCGCTGATCGACGAGCTGTGCGCACTGATCGAGACGGAAAAGGGCGCGCAGCCGCTCGAGCTGGAACGCCGATTCGGCTTCGCCGAGCCGGATTCCTGGCCGGCGCTGCAGATCGACGGCGTGCATGTGCGCGGTGCGATCGACCGCATCGATCGCGGGTCGGATGGCGCGCTGGTCGTGCTCGACTACAAGTCGGGCCGGATCGAATCGCTGCGGCGCAAGCTGCGCGCCGACAGCGTCGACGCGCAGTACGTCTCGCTCAAAAGCGCGCGGCGCACGCCGACGCTGGGTGAGTCGAAGGTCGACCTGGAGGCACTGCTCGAGCTCGATCCGCAACGGCGGAAACAGGGAAAGCCGAACCTCGCCGAAGCCGTCGTGGCGCGCGTCGCGAGGATGAGGGACGGGTTCTTAGAAGTGCGGCCGCTCGACTGCGACTACTGCGACCTCAAGCCGGCCTGCAGGCTTGTGGCGCTGCCCACCGATCCCGACGAAAACGGCGGCGAGGTGCCCCGTGCCTAGAGTGATTCAAGCGGGGGCCGGCACCGGGAAGACGCACAGTCTCGTCAGCCTGTGCGTGGACTTGCTCGGGCGCGAGGAGCCGCTCGCGCCGGCGCGGCTGTGCGCGATCACCTTCACCGAGAAGGCGGCGGCGGAGTTGAAGGATCGGCTGCGCCGCCGGGTCGACGAGCTCGCGGAAGGCGCGTCTTTCTGGCGGAAGGTGAGGCGCGATCTCGGCCTCGCGCAGGTGGGGACGATCCACGGCCTGTGCGGGCAGATCCTGCGGCGCCACGCGGCGGCGGCCGGCGTCGATCCCGGCTTCCAGGTCCTCGACGAACCGCTGGCGCGCCGCAAGTTGCGCCTGGCGTGCGAGGCGGTCTCGCTGCGTGCGCTCGAAGGCGCCTTCGGTCCCGAAAGGCAGGCCGCAGCGCGCCGGCTGTGCGCGGAAATGGGCCTGCGAACGCTGGCGCAGTTCGGGAGCGGCCTCGCCGACGAGCTCGCCGCGGTGCTCTCGACGCTTGCTGAGAGCGGCAGGACGGTGGAATCGATCGTCGCCGGGACGCCCGACCTTTCGATGCAGGCCGCGCTCGCGGAAGATTCGCGGGCGAAGCGATCGCTCATCTCGGCGATGGCGGCGCTGCGCAAAGTGCGCATCGGGGATGCGACCAGGGCGTCGCAGTCCGCTGCGGAAGCGGCCGCGCTGTTCCGGCCCGATGCGCTCGAGTGCGCGCCCGGTGAGCTCGGTTCGAAGTGGCCGCTGCTGCGGGCGTGCCAGGCCCGGCTTCCCGCCAAAGCCGGTCCGATGGCCGATTCAATCGCGGCCGCGAAGGAGGCGTTCGAGGCCGTGCTCGACGCCGACGCTGGGGCGCGCGGCGCGGCGCTCGCGGCCGACTTCGCGCTGGTCGCGGGCCACGCGGTGGCGCGCTACCGCGAGCTGAAAGCCGGCGCGCTCGATTTCGACGACCTGACGCGGCTCAGCCGCGACCTTCTCGCCAACGACCTTCCGGCGCGAGATGCCGAACAGGAGCGGATCGGCGTGCTTCTGGTCGACGAGTTTCAGGACACCAGCCGCGCGCAGCTGGAGCTGCTCGAGCGGCTCGCCGGTAACGGGGAGCTGACCGTGGTC
>VBLM01000070.1:1723-11212 GCA_005879095.1 Deltaproteobacteria bacterium | reverse complement strand
GAAGCCGGGCGCGATCTACCCGGCGCACGGGCCGGTCGTGCCGGGCGGCGTGGCCAAGCTCGCGCAGTACCGCGCGCACCGCCACGAGCGGGAAGAGCTGGTGCTGGCCGCGCTCTCGAAGACGCCGGCGGCGCCGGCCGCGCTGGTGCCCGCGGCCTATCCAGAGCTCAAGCGCGAGATGTACCCGTTCGCCGAACGCAGCCTGCTCGCGCACCTTCTCAAGCTGGTGCGCGAGGGCCGAGCGGTCCAGGACGGCGCTACTTTCGCTCTCCCATCTTCCAGGTGATGTTGAGCGCGTAGATGTTGGTGTGGGTTTCGTACGTGCCGGGGAATGCCTCCGGCCCGACTGCGGTGGTCGTGTCGTAGAAGGCGTGGAAGTAGCCGGCGTTGATCTCGAGCCCGGGAGCGACCGTGTAGCCGGCGCCGACGCCGACGTCCCACGTGTTGGCGGTCGGCAGGGCCGGCGTAATCGTCTGCGGCGGCTGGGGCGCGTGATCGTATTCGAGTCCCGCGCGCACGCGGAGCACTGGCAGAACCTTGAACTCGCCGCCCAGCCGGAGGGTGTAATCGTTGGTGTAGTTGTGCGGGACGATGACCGTGACGCCGCGATCGCCCGCGAACGTGTCGTCCTTGTAGACGACCTGCCGCTCGAGGGTCCAGTCGAAGGTGACGAGCAGCGGCGGGATGACCTGGTACGCCGCGCCGACGTTGAGCTGATTCGGATACGTCAGCACGTGGGTGACGCCCTGATCGAGAAGCCGCGGCTGCAGCGCGAGAGGCAGCCCCTCCGCGTGGGCGTGGCCGGTCAGCTTCTGCACGCCCTGGTGTTTGTAATCGATCGCGACCGTCAGCGGCAGGTCCCTGAGCGGCGTCACCTCGGCGGAGACGTCGTAGCTGAGCACGCCGCCGGCCGTGGCGAGGTCGATCTGGCCCTGCGAGGAGAGGATGTTCAGGCCCTGGGTCAGGTACTCGGTGGAGCGGTAGTAGACGAGCCCGCCGCCGACGCGGAGCTCCGGCAGCACCTGCACGCCTCCGGTCAGGTAGAAGCCGAACATCTTGCGGTCGACGCTGAGGATCTCGTTGCGGCCGGGGAACGTGTCGCGCCAGAAGACGTAACCGCCGCCGGGTACGGTGAAGCCGACACCGACACCCGCCCTCATCGACCTGAGCTGCTCGGGCAGGGCGAAGCCGTACGCGACGTAGAGCGCGGGCGGAAAGGCCGCCTTGGGCACGTTGCTTTCCCTCCCCAGGGTGGGATCGGACCAGGTGGTGCGCAGGTCGATCAGGCTCACGTCGGCCGAGACGTTGAGCCCATCGAGCTTCGCCAGCGCGGCCGGCGTCTGGTACGTGGCCGCGGCGCTGTCCTGCGCGGCCACCGGCGACCCGACCATGGCCAGGTCGCGCGCGTTGACGTTGGGAACGACATACCCGCCGGCGAACGCGGCGGCGGGAGCGAGGAAGACGGCGAGGATGAGGTTTTTCATGGTCGTCGTCCCTTTCACTACGGCCGGGTGGGCGGCGGAAGCGTGCCCGCAGCGAAGAAGTTGGCGACGTCATCCTGCGCGTTGGTCGCCGTGGTCGCGGCGCTCCAGTCGTTCAGGAACCCGTGCGCGATCTGCCCGCCGGTCGGGCAGGTCGCCGGATCCGGCGCGGCGCTGGTGTGGAACAGCGTCGTGGTCGACGTCGTCGGCCCGGTCGGACCGAGCCCGATCAGCGCGGCGAGGTTGACCTGGAAGGCGGTCGGCACGTGGTCGTCGCACTGCGCGAACTGCTGGATCGCGGTTCGGGCAGGAGGCGCGACACCCCCCGACAGCGGCCCCGGGATGGTGTTGGTGAGCAGGTTTTGCGCGAAGTTCTCCGGGTCGGCCGGATCGAGCACCCACTTGGCGGTGGTGAGGAACTGGATGTAGGCGGCGGGGTGCGTTTCCTTGTCCAGGTTGCGGGTCTGGAGCAGCGCCTTCAGGAACGGGTAGTAGCGAATCGAGTTCGAGAGGACGTCGACGATCGTCGAACCCGTGGTGTTGAGCGCCACTTTCCGTACCCGCGCGTTGGCGGCGGCATCCGGCAGCGCCGCGATTCCGCCGAGCGACTGACCGAGGAAGTAGATCCGCCCCGGGTGGATCTGGACGCCCGTCGCCTGGGTGATGAAGTTGTTCGCGCACGTGCCCCCCGGCGGAGGCACGGTCGCTGCGGCGGTGGGATTGCAAGTCGGATCGGGCGAGAGCGACCGGATGAGCTGCGACTGGTCGATGATGTCCTGCCGGAACGTGTCGCGGGTGCGGAAGAGGTTGAAGCTGAGTACGAAGTTCGCCGACGCGCCGCGGCCGGTTGCGGTGAAGAAGGTGAGGACCGGCGCCTTGCTGTTGTCGCAGCCGGGGCAGCCCGACGTGTCGCGGAAGAAGTCGGTCGAGCACTTGCCGGGCGTCGCGCCGGTCGGATCGCCTTCGTTCACCAGGTCGGCGATCGGGTTGCAGGTGCCGCTCGCGACGCACTGCGCGTTCGAGCTGCAGTAGGAGCGGTCGCCGTGCTTGTTCATGTCGATGGCCGCGACCACGAATCCGGCCTTGTTTAGGTGGTCTGCGACCAGGAGCATGTCGGCGCGCGAGTCGCCGAGGCCGGGGTGATAGATGACCAGCGGGAGGTTGCACGGCTGCGTCGCGGTCGGCGTGCAGCCGCCGTAGTTGTTCGGAAGCGGCACGCTGATCAATGCGTTGGCGAACTCGCCTACCGGCGTCGCGGTCGCGCCGCCGCCGAAGGCGCCGGTGTCTTGGCATTTTCCGGCGGTGACGTCGGCGGCGGTGCACCGCAGCTTGTTGAAGATCACGACCGGGCCTCGATCACGAAGCCGATGTCGGCGGTCGGCACCACGCTCGCGTCGACGCTGTACTGCGAGAAGACCGTCGCCACGCTGGCCGCCGTCGCGCAGCCCGGGAAGATGGTCGGGGCGGCGCAGTAGACCGTCGGCGTCGTGCCGCCAGCGGGCGCGGCGGTCGCAGCCGGTGCCCCGTACGGCAGCGCCGCGAGATTCGCCGCCGTCGTCTGGTAGGAGTTGTCGATGCCGTGCGCGGTGTCGACCGTGCCCTGGGTGCGGAAGGTGTAGGCCATCACCACGTGCTCGCGGGTGATGCCTTTGGTCGCGGCGACATCGTCGAGGACCGGCTTGAGCGCCTGCCGGAGCGGCTCGGCCACGCCGGCGCTCAGCACGTCGAGCCCCGCCACGGTCGGCACGCCGTTGACGATCAGCGGGTTGTTCAGCGCCAAGAGGCGTCCGAGCGTGGCCTGCACGATCGGCGTGCCGCCCGGCTGAGTGACCTTGTCGGTGATCACCACCGCGTACTCGGTGCCTTCCTTGAGCGGCGGAATCGCGATCACGCCGAGCGGCGTCCCGGCCGGGATCGGACGTCGAAACTGCCGCCCAGCCGGGCAGCACGGTAGCGCTGGCCTCGTGGGCCTCCGGAACGCGCTTCGGGCCGGTGGCGGTGTACTCGTAGAGGAAGACGCTGTTCTGGTTGACGGTCGTCGGATCGATCAGGCCCGACGTGCTGGCGGTGATCAGAGCGGTGGTGCTGAAGCCGTCCAGCGTCGCGAGACCGGGGCCTAGGGCGCCGAACGGGCCGCTCGTCGAGGTCAGCTGATCGAGCAGCGTGTGGGTCTTGGGCTTGAAGAGGAAATCGCTGGGGAAGGGCAACGCGGTCGCCGCGTTCGGCGAGGTCGAGGTGGCTTCGATCGGGTCGGCCCGCACCCGCACTCGAGAAGTGACCGTGAACGCGGTCATGCTGGCGATCTCGTTGGTGGGAAAGCCGGCGCCCTGGAGCGCCGCGAACGGCAGCAGGAACGCCTTGCGCAGCTGCTCGAGCTGGGCCGCGTTCTTCGCTTTTTCCTCGCGCGTCGCGCCGGGCAGAAGGCCCTGGTTCTCCGGCCGGGTCAGGTCGGCGCCCTGCGTGATCAGGTACATCGCCGGACGCGGATTCACCGGGCCGCCTCCGGCCACCTTGACGCCGTTGGCGCCGCCGCGGACGGCAGCGACGTAGACCGCCGGCGGATAGTGGCGCAGGCCGCTCGAGTCGGCCGTCTTGTGGATGGTGAGCGTGCCGTGGTCGCCGTTGACCACGTAATCGGCCGCGTCCGGCGCGTCGTATGCCACCGGCCCCACGCCGGCCGCGCTCAGCGAGAGGATCAGGAGGGTCGAGGGATTGATGGTGGAGAGATCGAGCGCCGGCGCGGTGCGGGTGGCCTTGCCCGTCGCCGCATCGAGGTTGATGCGCACGAAGTCGAAAGTGAGCGCGAGATCCTGATCGGCCGGCCAGCCACCCTGCGCCGCGAACGACTGCAGCACTTCCAGCTGCGCGCCGCTCTGCGTGGCGAGGGCCTGCGGCTGCAGGGCGACGTCGCTGGGCAGCGGGATGTCGACCGGGCTGTTGTCGACCGGATCCGGCGCCGGGTCGAACACGGCGTAGTCGACGAAGCTCGGATTGTGCGCGGAAGCGTCGAACGGAACGGGAGGTTCGCAAGCGATCGCGGCGATTGCAAGCGCGAGCGGGATGGCGCGGCGGAGCAGCATCGGCTGCCTCCTACGAGATGTGTGGCTGCGGTGACGCGAGGGCGCATATCGTCCGGCTTCGGTCTTTCTGTCAAGCAGGCAACTGGAGGCAAATCACCGCGTGGCTGGAATTTTTGCTCTATCAGAAGCCCGGCAGGCGCAGTTGGTGATGCTCGCGGACTGCCAGCGCGTCGATGCGCCGCTCGCGCAAGGCGGCTGCCAGATCCTCCGCGTTTCCGGCGACAGCCAGGACGCGGCGCGCGCCGGAGCGGACGGCGTACGCCACGAGCTCGCTGAAATCCGCATGATCCGACAGGGGAATTGCCTCATCGACACCGCGCAGGCCATCGATGGCGCGGCCCGACAAGCCGCAGATCCGGTGCTCGCCGAGATTCATCCGCGACAGGCGCGCGGTCGGCGGGACGACCATGACCTCGCCGTCGCCGTCGAGCCGCGAAAAGCCCTTCAGCGGCACGCCCTGGGCCGCGTAGACCTCGCAGGCGCGATAGGCCGTGTGATGCAGCCGCAGCGTGCGGCGGTCGCCGAGATGGCGGACGAGGTCCTGTGCCGCTCCGAGGGCGGCCGCCACGAGGACCGGCGTCTTTCCGTCGCGGAGCGACTTCTCGACGAAGGCGCGGACCTTCTCCAGCAGCTCCTCGCGCGGAGGAAAGACGTAGCGCGGGTGGCCGTAGATGGCGCGCAGCGCGAGCGTTTCGCACTCCAGCTGCTCGCGCGGTTCGGCCGTGAGCGAGGCGCGCGCGGCGTCCCCGCCGATGTCGCCGGCGTAGACGAGGTCGAGCCCGGGCGCTTCGCAGCGCAGCTGGGCACTGCCGAGGACGTGTCCCGCCGGGTGGACCGTCAGTCGCAAGCTACCGAGAGCAAACGGTTTTCCGTACGCGGCTGGCAGCGCCGCCGTGCGCCTGAGCGCGCGCGGCTGGGCGGCTTCGAGCAGCGCGACCGTCGCCGCGGTGGCGACCGTCCGCTCCGGGAGCACCGGCCGGGCCCCGCGAGCGTGGGCGAGAAATCCCAGCGGCGGCCGGCCACGCGGCTCGAGGTACAGCCCGTGTCCGCGGACGCGCAGGCCGTTGGCGGCGCGCTCGACTTCGGGCGCCTCGATCTTCACACCCGCGCCCTCGTCCAGGCTGCTCCGGCCTCGCCCACCGCCACGCCGAGGATGATCAGGGCGCCGCCGAAGAGCTCGCGCCCGCTGAGCCGCTCGCCGATCAGCAGCGCGGCCCAGAGTGCAGCGAAGACCGGCTCGAGGCTGGAGATCAGGGCGACCCGCACCGGCGGCAGGATCTTCTGCGCCCAGGTCTGGATGCCGAACGCGAGCAGCGTGGCGAAGAGCGCGAGATAGAGGAGCGCGAGCCAGAGGCGCGCCTGGGCGGTCGCGAAGTGCTGCGCCTCGACCAGCGGTCCGAAAGCTGCCGCCAGCGCGCAGACTGTCGCGAGCTGCAAAAGCAGCATCGGCAGGACCGGATGGCGCGGCGCGAGCCGGCCGAGCGCGATGATGTGGCCGGCGAAGACGATCGCGCAGCCGACCGTCAGCCAGTCGCCGAGCAGCGTCGCCTGCGAAGCGTCCGCCCACGGCGCCGAGAGCGTGCTCAACCCCGTGAACGCGAGCGCGACGCCGAGCAGCGCGGGCCACGGTGGCCGCTTGCGGAAGAGGGCGAACTCGAGCAGCGGCACGGTCACGACCAGGAGGCCGGTCAAGAAACCGCTGCGCGAGGCCGTCGTGCGCTGGAGCCCTTCGGTCTGCAGCAGGAAACCGATGCCGAGGAGCCCGCCGCAGACGAGGCCGTCGAGGAGCAGCGTCCCGCGCAGCGAGGCGAGGTGGGCGCGGCCTTTCGGCGTCAAGACGAGAAAGCCGGTGAGAAGGCCCGTGGCCATCGCCATCCGCACCGCCACCAGCGCGAGCGGCGAGGCAGCCGAGTCGCCCATCAGCCCACGCAGCACGGCGAAGCTCGAGCCCCACACCGCCATGATCGACGTGAGCGCGAGGTCAGCCAATGAAAAAGAACCCCAGTCCGAGCACCGCGTACACAGCGAGCAGGAAGGCCCCTTCCAACCAGTGTGTCTCGCCGTCGAGGACGATGAGCGAGAGCGCGATCACCGCCAGGCCGAGCGCGATCACCTCGAACCGGGTGAAAGCGAGGTCCATCGGCGCGCCGAGCAGGATGCCGACGAACACCAGCACCGGCGCGACCAGGAGCGCGATCTGCTTGGACGATTCCCAGGCGATGCCGAGCGCGACGTCCATGTCACCGCGGCGGGCGAAGATCAGCGCCGTCGAGTGCTCGGCAGCGTTGCCGACGATGGCGACGATGATCACACCCACGAACGTCTCCGGCAGCCGCAGCCTCGCCAGGGTGCCGCCGAGCGAGTCGACCAGCAGCTCGGAAGCGACGGCAGTCGCGGCGGCGGCGAGCAGCAACAGGCCAATCTGCGGCCACGGGCTGCCGGCCGCCTCGGTATGGTTGCGGGCCTGGGCGAGCTGGCCCTTGTGCGTGCGCAGGCCGAAAAGGAGCGAGAGCGCATACATGGCGATCAGGACCGCCGAGATCTCTTCCGAGAGGAGCGAGGCGTTGTAACGGGGGCCGCCGCTGGCCGCCAGCAGCGTGGGGACGACCATCGCGACCACCGCGAGAAAGAGCGTGGAGACGCTGGACGAGGCCGCCAGCCGGTTGAACTTGAGGCGCGAGAAGCGGACGCCGCCGGTGACGATCGACGCGCCCGCGACCAGCAGCAGGTTGCCGAGAATGGATCCGGTCAGGCTGCCTTTCACCAGCGCGACGTGACCCTGGCGCAGCGCGGTGATGCCGAGGATGAGCTCGGCCGCGTTGCCGAACGTCGCGTTGAGCAGGCTGCCGGTCGCGGCCCCGAGGCGTTCGGAGAGGTCTTCGGTGGCATCGCCCATCGCCTTCGCCAGCGGGATGAGGGAGAGGCAGCTGATGAAGAACGTCAACGTGTCGTCGTGGGCGAATCGGTGCACGAGCCAGGCGGCGGGGAGCAGCAGCCAGGCGGCGCGCCAGAGCCAGGGGATCACGGCGGGAATCTATACCGCTTCGAAGACGATTCGGCCGCCGCGTTCTTTCCGCGCGATGCGGCCCTGCGACTCGAGGACCTCGAGGTTGCCCATCACTTCCGAGAGCGTCAGGTAGAGGTGGTGCTCGCGGGCGTTGGGAAAGATCTGGGGCGCGAGGTCGGCTGGCGACTGCGGGCCTTTGACGTGCAGCAGATCGAGCAGGCGCGCCTGGCGCTTTTCGTAGAAGCCGAGCAGGCGATCGATGATCTCGACATGACCGGAGAAGGGCTCGGCGTGGCCGGGCGCGATCAACTGCGCGGGCAGCTCGCGGACTTTGCGGGCCGAGCGGATGTACTCGACCAGAGCGCGATGCGTGGGCTCGGCGTTGCTCTCGAGATCGATCAATGGATTCGGGGAGACACGTTCCAGAAGGTGGTCGTCGGAGAAAAGAACGCTGTTCCCGGCGTCCCAGAGGCAGACGAGCCCCGGCGTGTGGCCGGGCAGGTGCAAGACCTCGGCTGAAAAGCGCTTGAATTTCAATACCGTGCCCGGCTCGAGCGGCTCGACCTGCTCGAGCGGCCGGGCCATGCGCCTGAAGTCCTGAAAATGGACCTTCACGTGCTCGAGAAGTGAAGGCGGCGCGCCCAGCCTGGTCAGGTACGCCCCGTAGAGATCGAGCCGTTGTTTCGTCCGATCGCGGCCGGTGACCTTGTCGTGATCACGGACGTGGACGTAGACCGGCGCGCCGCTCGCTTCCTGCGCAGCCCGGGCATAGCCGTAATGATCGAGGTGGCCGTGCGAGACGAAGATGCGGCGGATGTCGCCGAAGCTCAGGCCAGCCTTGGCGAATCCGTGTTCGAGCGCTTCCTTGCCTTCGCGCGTGCCGATGCCGGCGTCGAAGAGCGCGACACCGCCCTGGTCTTCCTCGATGACGTAGACGTTCGCCGGCCCGCCCGCCTCAGCGAACGGCACGGGCACGGCGATGCGGGTCACGCCAAGTCTTGAAATCACTTGAGCTTTTTGACTTCCTCGGACAGTTCGGGAAGGGCCGATCGCCACGATCGTCTTCGATCCCTTCATTCCGGCGAGATGCTGGATAGCGCCGGAGATACCCGCGGCGATGTAGAGCTTGGGTGCGACCACCTTTCCGGTCTGCCCGACTTGCAGGTCGTTCGGCTGCCAACCGGCGTCGACCACCGCACGAGAGGCGCCGACCGCCGCGCCGAGCACGTCCGCCAGCTGCTCGATGGGCTTGAAGTCGCCCTTGGTGCCGCGGCCACCGGAGACCACGACCGATGCTTCGGTCAGCTCCGGCCGCGCGCTCTTCACCTCGCTGAACTCGACGAACCTGGTCTTCGCGGGTGGCGCGGCGACGTGCAGCGGCTGCACTTGCCCGGCGCTCGCCGCTTTCTGCGCCACCGCGAATTCCGTTGTGCGGACGGTGATGACCTTGACCGGTGTGGTCACCTCGACGGTGGCGATGGCGTTGCCCGCCCACATCGCCCGCTTGAACTGGTTGGCGCTGACGACGGCGAGGATGTCGGACGCGATGCCGGCCCCGAGCTTAGCCGCCACGCGCGGCGCGATGTCCTTGCCGTACGCGGTGGCGGCGATCACGACGTCGGTCGCCTGAAGCTTCTTCGCCGCCTCCGCCACGGCCGCCGCGTGTGTCTCGGCCAGGGCGTGCTCGAATTCGGCGTTTTGTACAAAATGTACGTTTTGTACAAATTGCGCGAGCTCCTCCCCGGCGCCCCCCACCACCACGGCCTGGATGTGCCCGCCGTTCTTCTGCGCCACCTGCTGCGCCGCGGTCAGCGCGTTGAGCGTCGCCTTCTTGAGGTGTCCGCGGGCCTGCTCCGCCACCAACAGGATCGTCGCCATCGTCAGACCACCTTCGCTTCGTCGTGGAGCTTCTGGACCAGCG
>VBLM01000070.1:0-1594 GCA_005879095.1 Deltaproteobacteria bacterium | reverse complement strand
TCTTCTTGGCCTTCATGATGTTTGGGAGGCTGGCATACCGCGGGATGTTGAGTCGCAGGTCGACGGTCACGATGGCCGGAAGCTGCAGCTCCAGCGTCTCGACGCCGCCGTCGACCTCGCGCACGACCTTCATCGACTTCTTGTCGGCAGCCAGCATCAGCCCCGGCTTCTTGGCTTTTTCCTCAGCCGATTCGAGGCTTTCCTTCTTCGAGGCGAACGTGGCCTGCCCCCAGCCGAGGTATTCGGCGAGCAGCTGGCCGGTGACGTTGTCGTCGACGTCGACGGCCTGTTTGCCCATCAGCACCAGGTCCGGCTTTTCCTTCTCGACGATCTTGGCCAGCAGGCGCGCGACCGCGTCGCTGTCGACGAAACCGTCCTGCTTGACGAGGATGCCGCGGTCCGCGCCCATCGCCAGCGCGCTGCGGATCTCCGACTGCGCCGTCGCGCTGCCGATGCTGACCGCAATCACTTCAGAGGGCATGTTGGCATCGCGGACACGCAGCGCCTCCTCGACCGCGATCTCGTCGAACGGATTGGCGCGGTAATTGACGCCCTCGGTGACGATCCAGCTGTTGTCCGGCGGGCAGGAGCCCGCGCACCAGCCATTCCGAGACTTCCGACGCCGTCTTCTTCAGGCTCGACCGCCGCCCCGAGAGCAGCCATCCCAGAGCGAGCTCATCCAGCGCGCCGAAGACGGCCCTCTTTACCGTCGCGGGCGAGATGCCGTCCGACAGCTCGCCGCGTTCCTGTCCGTCTCTGACCACTTCCGCGATCAGGTCGACGTACGCGGCCAGCTTCGCCCGGTCCGCCGCCTTGAGGAACTGCGCGCTTTGCCGCAGCTCGACGATCAGCACCGCCGCCAGCTCCGGATTGCGCTCGACCAGCGCGAGGTGCAGCTGGATGAAGCGCGAGAGCCGCGCCGGCGCAGTCCGTTCCCGCGCCAGCTCATTGCGAGCTTCCGCCAGCAGCTCGGTCATCTTCTCGTCGAAGAGACGCAGCAACAGGTCGTCTTTCCCCTTGAAATACAGATAGATGGTTCCGTCGGCCACACCGGCGGCGCGGGCGATCTCGGCGACGGTCGCGGTGTGGAACCCGCGCTCGGCGAAGACCTTGATGGCCGCGTCCATGATCCGCCCGCGCTTGTCGTTCAACGCCGCTTTCACGTGGCCGATCCCGCGCAGCGCCGGGTCTTGCTCGCACACGAGCGGGCCCGGCTGAATGAGGGCTCATTCAGATAGGGCCTGGACCGCGCCGCGTCAAGTCATGTCGTGACGCGGAAGGCCCGAACGTGATAGGACGCCGCGCCGACGATGGCCACCTCGCGCAGAAGGCTCCAAAGCGTCGCCAAGCCGGCGCCCAAACCGGATCTGGTCGATTATGCGCGCGACGTCATCCGCACCGAGGCCGAAGCGGTGGCGCAGGTGGCCGGCCGGCTCAACGGCGCGTTCGCGCGGGCGGCGGAGATGGTGCTGGCGTGCTCCGGCCGCGTGGTCGTCACCGGGATGGGCAAGCCCGGTTTCATCGCGCAGAAGATCTCGGCGACGTTCGCCTCCACGGGAACGCCGTCGCTGTATCTGCACCCAGCGGAAGCGCT
>VBLM01000457.1 GCA_005879095.1 Deltaproteobacteria bacterium | reverse complement strand
CGCGCGCCACAGCGCTGGAGAACGTCGAGCTGCCGCTCATCTACCGCGGCGTCAGCAAGTCCGAGCGCCGCGAGCGCGCGGTCGAATCGCTCAAGATCGTCGGACTCGAGGACCGCATGACGCACAAGCCGGCCGAGCTTTCCGGCGGCCAGCGGCAGCGCGTGGCGATCGCGCGGGCGCTGGTGACCCAGCCCTCGCTGCTGCTCGCCGACGAGCCCACCGGCAACCTCGACAGCCGGACCGGCGAGGAGATCGTCGGCCTCTTCCACGAGCTGCACAAGAAGGGCAACACCATCATCCTCGTCACGCACGAGCCGAAGCTGGCGGCGCGCTGCCCGCGGGCGGTGCGGCTGGTGGATGGAATGGTCATGGCCGACGGGAGCGGGCGCGAAGTGGCGTTGGCCAACGCCGAGGCGCTGGGCGCCGAGGCCCTGGCGGTCTTCCAGGCGACGCAGAAACACGCGCCGGGTCGGAATCCATGAGGAAACTTCGCCGCATCCTCGCCGAGCTGCGCGACGCCATCGTCCAGGCCGGCTTCTCGCTCGTCTCGCACAAGCTGCGGGCGGCGCTGACCATCAGCGGCATCGCGATCGGCATCATGGCCGTGATCATCATCTTCATGGTCGAGTCCGAGATGTCGGCGAGCTTCGCCCGCCAGCTCAACACGCTCGGCCCCAACACGCTCTTCGTGCACAAGTGGAAGTGGGGCGTGGGCGGCAACGACTGGTGGAAGTACAAAAACCGGCCGCAGGTCTCCACACTCGACTGGCGCGCCCTGCAGCAGAACACGACGCTGCCCATCGCCATCGCCCCGATCGTCAACACTTTCGCGGTCGTCGCCCAGCGGGAGAAGGAAGTGAAGGGCGTCGACATCCGCGGCACCGTCGACGGCTACCTGGACGCCACCGGCTGGCAGATCAAGCGCGGCCGGTTCATCACCGCGCTCGATCAGGAGCTGGGCAGCGACGCGTGCATCATCGGGGCCGACATCGAGGACGCCTTTTTCAAGAACCAGGAGCCGCTCGGCCAGTCGCTGCGCATCGGCGCCAACATGCGCTGCACGGTGGTCGGCACCTTCATGCGCAAGGGAAACGCCTTCGGCCAGACGCAGGATCTGCGCGTGCTGATCCCGCTTTCGGCGTTCATGCGCACGTTCGGCGTCAAGCGCGGGTTGGCCATCGCGGTGGTCGCGCCGGAAGGGAAAGTGCGCGAGACCGAGGACGAGATCACCGCGGTGATGCGCAACGCGCGCCACCTGATGCCGGAGCAGGAGGACAATTTCTCCGTCAACCGGCAGGACAAGCTGCTCGAAGGCTTCAACCAGATGATGATGGCGACCAACGTCACCGGAATCCTGGTCGGCATCATCACGGCCATCGTCGCCGGCATCGGGATCATGAACATCCTGCTCGTCTCGGTGAAGGAGCGGACGCGCGAGATCGGCATCCGGCGCGCGCTCGGGGCGCGGCGGACGACGATAATGATGCAGTTCCTCTGCGAGGCGGTGATGGTCGCCATCGTCGGCGGCTTCTTCGGCGTCGCGCTCGGATCGGGGGCGGCGCAGCTGATCGACATGCTCTCGCCGATGCCGGCGGCAGTCGACCCGCGGGTCGTGCTGGGCGGTGTTCTCGGGTCTGCGTTCCTCGGCGCCAGCTTCGGGCTGTGGCCGGCGCTGACGGCGGCGTTCCTGCAGCCGATCGAGGCGTTGCGGTATGAGTGAGGCAATTGCGGCTGGCGGCTTGCGGCTTGCGGCTCGCGGTCTGAGTCCGGCGTTGCGGCGCGCGATCACGGCGCGTACGGATGATGCGCGGCTCGCGCTCGGTGCGTTGTCGGGGCACAAGCTGCGATCCGGACTGACGCTGCTCGGCATCGTCATCGGTGTGTTCACCGTCGTGTCGATGATGGCGCTCCTGAACGGGTTGCAGAAGTCGATCGACAAGCAGATGGGCGCGCTCGGCGCGGACGTGTTTCAGCTCCAGCGCTGGCCGGCGGTGCAGTTCGGGCCGCTCTCGCCCGAGGTGTGGGCGCGCAAGAAGATCACGTTGCAGAACGTGTTGCAGATGCGCGACGCGCTGCCCCAGGCCAAGCAGGTGGGCGGCGACATCTGGGAGTGGGGCAAGACCGTCACCGGCAACGGCAACACCGACAACGGCGCGCAGATTGCCGGCGGCACCGCCGAGTTCTTCACCAACAGCAACCTCCCGGTTGGAGCGGGGCGGCCGTTCACCGAGCCGGAGGCGCTCGACGCGGCGCGAGTGGCGGTGATCGGCGCGGCGGTGGCCGACGCGCTCTATCCCGGCGGAAGCGCGCTCGGCCAGAAGATCAAGCTCGGCCGCCTGGAGCTGGAAGTGATCGGCACCATCGAGCGCCAGGGCGGCATGCCGCTGGGCGACAATCCCGACAACGTGGTGGCGATCCCAATCTCGCTCTTCATGGAGCTGTACGGGAATTCACGTTCGGTGAACATCTCGATCATGGCCGGCTCGCACGATGGGATGAAGCGGCTGCAGGACGCGGCTGTCGCGGCCTTCCGGCGGGTGCGCAGCCTGACCTCGGAGAAGGAGAACGACTTCGAGATCTCGTCCAACGACTCGCTGCGCGCGACCTTCGATAATCTCGCCAGCACCGTCACGGCGGCGAGCCTGCTGATGTGCTTCTTCTCGCTGCTGGTGGGCGGCATCGGCGTGATGAACATCATGCTGGTGGCGGTCACAGAGCGGACGCGCGAGATCGGGCTGCGCAAGGCGCTCGGCGCGCGGCGGGCGCGCGTGCTGATGCAATTCGTCATCGAGGCCGTGCTGCTGGCGGCCTTCGGCGGGGCGATCGGCGTGGCGCTCGGCTACTGCGCGGCTTTCCTCGGGCAGTTCCTCAACTTCCCCGCCCAGGTGCCGCTGTGGGCGGTCGCGCTCGGGATCGGCGTCTCCTGCGGCGTCGGCCTTGCGGCCGGTATCTACCCGGCCTGGCGAGCCTCCCGGCTCGACCCGGCGGTCGCCCTGCGCGACGAATAGAATTTCTCCCCGGCGGCGCCGTCACAGCGTCATGCGCGCTCTCATTCTGCTTCTGGCGGCCGCCTGCGCGTCGGGCGCAGGCTCGTACGGATCGATTTCCTTCAAGTCGCCGGCGAACTACGCTGCCCGGCCGGCCACTTTCTCGGTGGGCAAGGGCCGGATCACCGGCTCGGACCTCGATCTCTGGCAGGACGGCAACTGCGTGCGCGGCGCGTGGGGCCGCGTGCCGGTCGACTTCTGCCGCGACGACAAGGGCGACCAGCCGATGCAACACTGGGCGGGCAGCAGCGGCGAGTTCACCGTGACGCCGGCGGCCGACGTGGCGGTGGTGAGCGGCTACTGGAACCTCGACACCGGCCGGACGGTGTCGATGTCGCAGGATGTGCGCCTCGGCCAAGGGTCGCAGTGGGACGAGCTGCGGCGTAATCCGGCGCTGCTCGCCATCGCCGCGACCGCAGCCGATCTGCATCAGGCGATAGCGCGCATCTCGGCCGACACGATCCGACCGTTTTCGAATTCGTAGAACCAGTACCCTTCGTGGCCGCGCTGCGTCGACGAGCCGGCACAGAAGACGTTGCCGTCGCGGAACCGCTCGTGCTTGTGGCCACACAGCACGGCGGCGGCATCGCGGGTCTTTTCGAGCAGCTCTTTTCGGCCGCGCAGCTCGTGCCATGGCCAGTCGGGGACCGGCGCATGGTGGACGAGGACGATCTTGCCGGCGAAGTCCTGCTGCAACGCC
>VBLM01000068.1 GCA_005879095.1 Deltaproteobacteria bacterium | reverse complement strand
ATGCGCGCCTTGAAACGGACCGCGCCTTCGATCAACGGAACGAGCGCCTCGGGGTCAGCGGCGGCGGCCTTTTCCAGATCGCGCTCGCACAGGTCGAGGAGGTCGCCGCCCTCGAGGAGCGCACATTTGACTACCTCGGCGAGGCCGCTCCAGCGCTCGCGCAGCGGGAGCGTGGCGAGCATGTCCGGGTCGCAGACGACCAGCCGGGGCTGGTGGAAAGCGCCGACCAGGTTCTTGCCCGCCCTCAGGTTCGCGCCGGTCTTTCCCCCCAGGCCGGCGTCGACCTGCGCCAGCAGCGTAGAGGGCACGCTCACCCAAGGAATGCCGCGCAGGTATACGGCCGCCGCGAAGCCGGCCAGATCGGTCAGCACGCCGCCGCCGACGGCGATGATGAATCCGTCGCGCTGCACGCCGCGCGCCGAGAGGACCTCGCACATCGCTTCCACCTCGGCGAGCGTCTTGCGCTGCTCGTTCACCGGACGCGCGAGGGGTTCGCCGAGTGCGAGCAGGGCCTCACGATGCGGGAGCGCGAGCAGCCGGGCATCGCAGAGAAGGGCCGGCGCGCCAGCCAGTCCCGCTTCGGCGCACAGTTCCGCCAACCGGTTCAAGGCGCCGCGCTCGATGACGCAGGTCGTCCGGGCGCCGCCTTTGAAGCTCACCTCAAGCGTGGGCACGTTTTCTCTCGAGGTCGGCGATGACGTGCGCGGCCTGGGCGGCGACGGCCTGCGGAGCGAGGCCTTCGTAGACATGCAGCGTGGCATCCGCCGCGCGCTCGTAGATCGGTTCGCGTTGAGCAGCGAGCGCGGGCAGCTTCGCTGCGGCATCGTTTCCCAGCAGCGGCCGGCCGGTCGCGGCCCGCTGCGCGCACAAGTCGACCGGCGCTTTGAGCCAGAGCAGATGGCCGGTCTTTCGCACTGCGAGCCGCACCGCGCGCGTAGTCAGCGCCCCGCCGCCGAGCGAGATCACGCTGCGCGGACCCCGTGAGGCGGCACGAACGGCGTCGGCTTCGCGCGCGCGAAAGCCGGCTTCGCCCTCAGCCGCGAAGATGTCGGGAATGCTCTTACCCGCGGCCTGCTCGACGAGCGCGTCGACTTCGACGAAGGGCAGCGACAGCATCTTCGCCAGGAGCGGCGCGATGGTCGTCTTGCCCGCGCCGGGAAGGCCGCAGAGGAAGACATGCCCGGCGAGCGGCCGCGCCCGCTGCCAGGCTCGGCGGTGAGCGGCGTAGAGCTCGTCCATCGAGTCGCCGCCGAGCTTGGCCAGGAGCACGTCCGCGACGCAGAGCGCGACCACCGACTCGCCGATCACGGCCGCCGCCGGCACCGCGCAGGTGTCGCTGCGCTCG
>VBLM01000456.1 GCA_005879095.1 Deltaproteobacteria bacterium | reverse complement strand
GGTGCTGGAGAGCGTCGAGGCCGATCTGCTCGCGCTGGCGACTCGCGGCTCGGACGCCGGTTGGGAAAAGATGACGCGCGAGCTGGCGGCGCGCGTCTCGACGGCGCGGGCAGAGGTCGCGCGCGCGTACGATCCGTTGCTCGATCTGCGCAGCTGCGATCTGGCAGCGGTGCGCGCGCTGGCCGAACGCGGCGCGCAGCGGCTCGGGGCGCGGATTCCGGCCGGCGCCGAGGCGGTGGGAGCACTCGGAGCGGTGGCCACGCACCTCGAGAAGCGGATGGAGATCGTCACCATCGAAGCCGCGCGCCGCGTCGGGCTGGCGGTCGACGTCGAGGTCGACGTGCTCCCCGGCGAGGTCTCGTTCCACGTCGGTCCCGAGCTGAAAGTCGACGCGCTTGCAGGCTTCGATCTCGAGCAGGACCGCACCGTTCTCGGCTCGTTCCAGCGCGACGTCGCGGTCCGTCACGAAGAGCACGACTCGTTCGCCACCGGTCATCCGCTGGTGGAGGCGCTCTTCGGCTGGGTGCGCGACGGCGAGCTGGGCCGCGCCACGGTGGCGCGAACGCGCCTGCGCGGGACCAGCGGCGCGGCCCTCGATGCGCGCTTTCTCGTCGCGCTGCCCGAGCCGGCCGATCTCGCGCAGGGCGCGCGGGTGCCGTCGCGGCGCGCGGCGCGGCACCTCGACGAAACGCAGGTGCGCGTGGTGGTGCGGATGGACGGCCGCGGCGGAGCGCGAGTCGACGACGCGCTCGGTCCGCAGCTCGATTCGGCGAAGCTCGATCCGGTGCCGGCGCCGGAAGGCGGGCCGCCGGCGGCGTTCGTGCAGGCAGTCGAGCTGGCGCTGCGCACCGCGGAGGAGGAGGCGTAGGAGCGGCTGGCCGGTCTGCTGGTGACCGCCAAAAAGAAAGTAACTGACGAAAAGGAAGCAGCTCTACGGCGCGTCAGTCGGTGGCTGTCGCAGAACAAGGTGAAGAAGGTAGAAGCGGACAAAGTCGTCTCCGCCGAGGCAGCCGTCTACGATGCCGCGGCCGCCGCCCTCGAAGAGGTACGACTCGAGCTCGATCAGGCCTCGCTGATCCAGCTCGCGTGAGCAGATTCGCCGCATGCCGGCGAAAAAATGGTCGAAAAAAGTGATGCAGCGAAGCGATGCGCTCGATCTCGAGAAAGGGGTCTTCAAACGCAAGAGCCCGCGGGCGATCGCCTCCTCGCTCAAGCGGAGCGCCGAACGAAGCAAGCGCCGCAAGTCGCCGCCGTTCCGCTCGGCGATGTCGATGCTGGTGTTCTACGAAAACCGCGGCGGAAAGAACCTCTCCGCCGCGGCTCGGAAAAGGCTCGACAAGGCGAAAGACGAGCTGCGGAAGCTGTACGGCAAGAAATGACTACCGCGCGTTGTACGCGAGACCGATCAACGTCGTGAACGCCGTCTGATGACCGGTGCCGGACGAGTCCAGCGCGAACTGCGGTCCGACCCGGACGCGCGCCGTGATGGCGAGGTTGTTGTCGATCAGGTACTCGCCGCCGCCGCCGAGCTGAGGGCCGAAGACGAAGCCGGCCGGATTCGCGAACGAGATCAGCACCGGCACGTCCGCGCCGATGTCGAGCGTCAAGCGCGGATCGAGCCGGAACCCGGCGACGATGCCGATCGGCCCACCGACCCCGACCAGCGCCGAGCCCTTGTTGCCGTAAACGGTGAGGCCGGGATCCGTACGGAACGCGATCGCCGTATCGCCGACCATGCCGAGCAGATGGCGATACGGCACCGCGAGGTTGAGGCCGACTACGCTGTTGGTCGTGCCCTCGAATCCGTAGTTGAATCCGACGTGGAAACCGATGTCGGTCGTCTCGTTGGCGCCCTTCAGATAGGTGAAGCCGAGGCCGGGCCAGCCGACTTCCGCCTGAAGCACCGAGTTGCCGTTGCCGACCGTGCGCCCCGCCGTCGCGCTCCAGTTGTTGTCGCCGGTCGCATTGATCGTCGTCTCGACGAGCTGCGCCCGCGCGCCCGTCGCAATCAGCGCCGCCGCCACCACGCTCCAGATGCGCATATCGATCTCCCCGTGTGATGAACGTTGTCCTCGAGACGCTTGCATGCAAGGGCGGCGCAGCGTCGGAGCGCCCCGCCGTCGCTTGATCTTCGCCGCCCGTCGGGTAGGTTCCCAGGACGATGCAGGTCCTCGCCGGCGACATCGGAGGCACCAAGACCCTCCTCGCCATCTGCGAGGTCAGCGAGGCGAGCGAGCGGACGGGCGCTCCCGGCATCGAGGTCCTCGCAAGCAAGCGATTCGAGAGCGGAAAGTTTCCCGGCCTGGGCGCCATCTGCCGGGCGTTCGCCGACGACGTCGCGCGGCCGATGCCGCGGTTCGCCGGCTTCGGCGTGGCCGGGCCGGTGGCGAACGGGCGCAGCCACACCACCAACCTGCCTTGGATTCTCGACGAGAAAGACCTCGCGCAGACGCTCGGCATCGCCTCGGTGCGGCTGGCGAACGACTTCCACACGCTCGCGCTCGGCATCCAGTCGGTCCACCGGAAAGATCTCGTCACGCTGAACGAAGGCGTGCGCGATCCGCGCGGCCCGTGGGCGGTGATCGGCGCCGGCACCGGGCTCGGCGAAGCGATCGCGACGCTGGGCGCCTCCGGCCTGCGCGAAGTGCTCGCCACCGAGGGCGGACACTGCAGCTTCGCGCCGCGCACCGAGCTCGAGATCGGCGTGCTGCGCTTTCTTTCGCAGCGCTACGATCACGTCAGCTGGGAGCGGATTCTCTCCGGCGACGGGCTCGTCAACCTGGCCGAAGCGATCGCCCACGTCACAGGGCTTGCGCCGAACGAGCAGCTCCGCGAGACGATCCTGCACGATCGTCCGAACGCGCCCGCGGCCGTCACGGCCGGCGCCGGCGCCGGCGACCCGCTCTGCAGACACGCGCTGGAATTGTTTTGCAAATTGTACGGCGCCGAAGCCGGCAATTTTGCATTGAAGACGCTGGCGACCGGTGGCGTCTTCGTGGCCGGCGGCATCGCGCCGCGGATCATCGAGCATCTGAAAGACGGCCGTTTCCGCGAGGCCTTTTTCGACAAGGGCCGCATGCACCCGCTGCTCGAGCAGATTCCCGTGCAGGTGGTGCTCAACACCGAGGCCGGCCTGCTCGGCGCCGCCGCACTGGCTGCCCGCCAGGCCCAGCTTTCACCCCAGACCCGCAACGTCCCCGCCGAGAGGCCCTGATGACTCCCGAGCTGCAGCAGAAGATCATCAATACCATCCGTTTCCTCGCCGTCGACGCGGTCGAGAAGGCCAACAGTGGTCACCCCGGCATGCCGATGGGCTGCGCGCCGATCGCGTTCGTGCTCTGGAGCCGCCATCTGCGCTTCAACCCGCGCGAGCCGCGCTGGCCCAACCGCGACCGCTTCATCTTGAGCGCGGGCCACGGATCGATGCTGATCTACGCGATGCTGCACCTGGCCGGGTACGACGTGACGATGGACGATTTGAAATCGTTCCGGCAGTACGGGTCGAAGACGCCCGGCCATCCCGAATTTCACGACACGCCGGGTGTCGAAGCGACGACCGGTCCGCTCGGCCAGGGAATTTCAAATGCGGTCGGTTTTGCAATTTCGCAAAAGATGCTGGCGGCGCAGACCGGCGCGCCGATCGACAATTTCATTTACGGAATCTGTTCCGACGGCGACCTGATGGAGGGCGTGGCGAGCGAAGCCTGCTCGCTCGCCGGTCATTTGAAACTAGGCAATCTGATCTTCTTCTACGACGACAACCTCGTCTCGCTCGCCGGACACACCGACGTGACCTTCACCGAAGATCGCAACCAGCGCTTCGAAGCGTACGGCTGGCACGTGCAGCGCATCGCGGACGGGAACGACGTCGAAGCGATCGATCGAGCGATTGTCGAAGCGAAGCGGGATCCACGCCCCTCGTTGATCAGCGTTCGGACCGTCCTCGGCTACGGCTCGCCGCACAAGGCCAACACGCACGAAGCGCACGGTTCGCCGCTGGGCAAGGACGAGACCATCGCGACGAAGAAGAACCTCGGCTGGCCGCTCGAACCGA
>VBLM01000455.1 GCA_005879095.1 Deltaproteobacteria bacterium | reverse complement strand
CTCGACGAGGAGCGCGCCGCGCTGCAGAAGAAGCTCGCCGGCGAGAGCGACGCGCACCTGCGCCAATCGCTCGAAGGCGCGCTCGCGGCGATCGACGAGCTGAAGCGGCAGCGCGAGCTGTTGCGCGTGGGGGCCGACCGGCTGGCGGCCGAGCAGTCGCGGCTCGTCTACACGCTGGAAGGCCTGGCTTCCCAGTTCGTCCGCCTGCGGACGGCCGGACCAGGCGCCGCGCCGGCCGAGTTGCAGCAGTCGCTCGCCCAGCTCCGCGACCGGATCGACGCCATCGCCGACGCGCTCGAGCAAGTCTCCCGCGAGGCGCCCGCCGCCATGCGCGACCTCGCCACCGGCCCCGCCAACACCGACGCTTCAACGCCCGCGCATGGGACGAAAGTCCGGTAACTGCAACAGCGCACCGCGGAGGCGCGGAGAGCGCGGAGATTGGTTTTTAGAAAAAAAATCTCCGCGAACCTCTGCGCCCTCCGCGCCTCCGCGGTGAGATTTTGCTTTTGCGGGACTTGACAACTGCGACGCCGGGCGGCATCAGTAGCCCCGTACTCCGCGCGGAATTTCGCCCACCTTGAGTGACGCGCGTAACAAATATCACTCTAAGCGGCTGGGAGTATTTTTGGCCGGGCGTGGGCAGAAGGGTAGCCCGTCGTGGCCGCCAAAACGAACTGGGGAACTCTCGCCGTCCGCGGTGGAGAACCGCGCGGCAAGGCGTACGACTCGATCACCACGCCCGTCGTCTCGTCGGCGACGTACGTCTTCGGCTCGACCGGCGAGATCGCGCGGTACTTCAACGGCGACCTCGAACGCGAAGAGTACGGCCGCTACGGCAATCCGACCGTGCGCGCCGCCGAGCAGAAGCTGGCCGTGCTCGAACAAGCGGAAGAGGCGGCACTCTTCGGCAGCGGGATGGCCGCGGTCACGACGACCCTGTTCGAGCTCTTGAAAGCCGGCGATCACGTCGTCCTCACCAACGACTGCTACCGGCGGACGCGCCAGGTCATCGGTCGGTTCCTGGGCCGGCTGGGGATCGAATCGACGCTGGTCGCACCCGGTGATGAGCGCGCGTTGCATGACGCGCTGCGTCCAGGGCGAACGAAGGTCATCCTCACCGAGTCCCCCACCAACCCGTATCTGCGAGTCGCCGATCTCGCCCTCTACGCGCGCGCGCGCGATCTCTGTCCCGGCGCGAACCTGATCGTCGACGCCACCTTCGCCACGCCGATCAACCAGCGGCCGCTCACGCAGGGCGCGGACCTGGTCATTCATTCGGCGACGAAATATCTCGGCGGCCACAACGACCTGCTCGCCGGGGTGGTGTGCGGCCGCGCGGGGCTGGTGCAGTCGATCAAGGACCTGCGCGGCGTCCTCGGCGGCGTCCTCGATCCGCAGAGCGCGTTCCTGCTCATCCGCGGTCTCAAGACGCTGCCGTTGCGCGTGCAGCGGCAGAACGAGACGGGACTCGCCGTCGCGCAGTGGCTCGAAGCGCACCCGCGCGTCCGTCGGGTCTTCTATCCCGGCCTGGCCAGCCATCCCGATCACGCGCTCGCCGTCCGGACGATGAGCGGATTCGGCGGCGTGGTCAGCTTCCGCCTGCGCGGCGACGTGCGCTCCGGGTCGCGCTTCGTCGACGGGTGCAAGCTCGCGACCATCGCGCCCTCGCTCGGCGCGGTGGAGACGCTCATCGAGCAGCCGGCGATCATGTCCTACTTCGAGCTCACGACCGAGGAGCGGGAAGCGATCGGCATCTACGACGACCTCATCCGTCTCTCGCTCGGCCTCGAGGACCCAGCCGACATCATCGCCGACCTGTCACAGGCGCTCGACGCCGCGTTCGCCGGCGCAGGAGAGGAGGAGGCGGCATGATCGTCACGACTCCTGCGAACCTGCCGCGCGCGGTGCACGGGATCTACGCGCTGGTGCGGCAAGGACATCGGGTGATGGCTTCCTCCGGTCAGCCGCGGCTCCTGGCCGCGGCGCTGCGCGAGGCGGGCCTCGGACCGTCGTGCGTCGAGGTCGTCCGGCACGCCCGCGATGCCCAGCCGCTGCCGCTGGTCGAGCCGCAGCGGCGGCTCCGGATCGCGCTGCTCGGCCACGGGACGGTCGGCACCGGGCTCTACCGGCGGCTGGCGGAGCTGCCCGAGCATTTCACGGTGACGGCCATCGCCGTCCGGGACGTGCACAAGGCCGAGCGAAACGGCGCTCCCGCGCGCCTCTTGCACAACGATTGCCGGCTCGCATTGGCGCGGGCGCACGACGTCGTCGTCGAGCTGATCGGCGGCACGCTGCCGGCAGCGCAGCTGATCGAGTCGTCGCTGCGCGCGGGCCGGCACGTGGTCACCGCCAACAAGGCGGTGATCGCCGGCCGCGGTCCGTACCTCGAGCTGCTCGCGCGCGAGGCCGGCGTGCAGCTGCTCTATTCGGCGAGCGTCGGTGGCGCGATGCCGGCGCTGGAGACGCTGCGGCGGCACGCGGGATCGGTGGTCGGCTTCAGCTGCGTGCTCAACGCGACCAGCAACTTCGTGCTCGACCGGATGTCGCGCGGCCTGTCGCTGGCCGAAGCCGTCAAGGAAGCGC
>VBLM01000454.1 GCA_005879095.1 Deltaproteobacteria bacterium | reverse complement strand
GACGCGGACGATGTGCGTCGCGTTCTTCGTGTTCGCTGCCATCGCCGCCATCCCCCAAGTCGCTGCTGATGAGACCGTGACCATCTGCCATCGTCCGCCTGGCAACCCGGCGAATGCGCATACGATCAACGTGAGCATTAACGCGCTACCGGCGCACCTGGGGCACAGCGACCTCCTCGGAGGCTGCGGGTGCACAGCTATCGAGGGCGTATCCTGTGGCGAGAACCAACCCCCGTGCTGCGCCGGTTTGAACTGCGTTCCCGACATCACCGGAGTTCATACCTGCCAGCCGGTCTCGGCATCGAGCCCCATGCCGCAAGGGGGTGCCTGCACTGACAGCAATCAGTGTGATCCGGCGCACCCGTGCGTCTTCTTGGGGCCGAACGATGGCGTCTGCGGCGGATGAACGACTGGCTGTTGCCGGTAGCGCTGCCCCTTGGAAACGCGAGATCTAACGCGGACTTATCCCGCGGGGCGCCTCGGCTTGTAGACAATGTTAATAGTCTACTTCCAGGCAAGGGGGGGTTCATGACTCGCAATCGTTCTCTGGGCTTTGGTTCATTCTTTACGCTCTCAATGCTCTGCTCCTGCGCGCCTTCCAGCTCCGGTCCGGAGTTGCGTTCGACCCAGGCCGCGCTCACAGCCGATCAGTGTTCGTACTTCAACGTCAATGGGAAAGACACCGTCTGCCACGCCACGGGCTCGGCGAAGAACCCCTACGTGCTGATCAGGACTTCCGAGCAGGGCTGCATCAACGGCCATTCGTCACACCCCGCCGACTACATCGACGTGGCCGGTGGGACGTGCAACGGCGAGGGCTGCCTTCCGCTCAGCGCACCCTGCGATCCAACGCTGCCCTGTTGCGACGGCGCATCGTGCAACAACGGCATCTGTACCGCAGACATCTGTAACCCTGACGAGAGCGCGTCTTGTGGCACGGGTCAGCCCCCCTGCTGCGCCCCTCTCGTGTGCAGCCCCGGCTTCTTCGGATCGACCTGCCAGCCGTGTGTATCCGATCGAGGGTTCTCCTGTGGTCCGTTTGTGGGCCGCCTATGCTGCGACGGTCTCACGTGCACTCCCGACACATCCTTTTACGGTTTCTCCTGCCAGTAGGTCCCGTGATTTAGCCCGTGCCGCCCGGCGTGCCTGCAATTCCAGCGCGCCGGGCGGTGCCGTCTGGGGGATGAACAAGTGGCTGTTGCCGGCGCCCGGCGGTCCTCGATGCGGCGAAGGCGAGCCCGGCGGGGCTGTCGTTCTCCGACCTTCAGGCTCTCGCGATAGCGGCAGGTATCACTTCATCTACAGCCGGCCGAAGACGCCTGAGATCGATGTTCGCAGCGCGCCATCACCTGCGCGGCGGGTCAGTGGAGGCGTTTGAGCCCGGTGCCGTCGTGGAGTTCGACCCCGAAGTCTGCGGCCCCTGTCGAATGAGGGCGAAGTGCACGCAGGCTGCGTCAGGCCGCGGACTCACCGTGACCATGGCCGACGATGAAGCTCTGCAAAAGGCGCTCCGACGACTCCAGGCGACTCCTGCCGGTCGCGAAAAGTTGCACACCTGCGTCGACGTCGAGCATCGACTCGCTCACCTCAGCAACCGGCAGGGGCCGCGCGCTCGCTATCGCGGCCTTCGCAAGAACACCTTCGACCTGCGACGGCAGAGCGCCAATTCACAACCTCGAGGTCATCGCACGGTGTGCGGCGTGAGGCGTGGGAACGTGTTCGGCGCTCTAGGGGCACTTCGCGACGGTGCAGCCCGACGCGGCGGCCACTTTCGCGATGTCGACCGCCTCTGATTCGGTGCAGGCCCGGACCGGGACGCGACTCGCTCCCGCAGGACATTGAACGCAGACGTCGAAGTTCTTGGCGAGGGTTGGCTCCACCGAGCAATTGGCATTGCTGGTCTGAGCGAGCGAGGTCGCATCCTCCCGAGTGCACGCAGACTGGGCGCCGTCGGCGATGTTCCATGCGAACTGACCCGCAGGACAAGCCGCGCAGAACGGGAACGGCTGCACCTGGCCGGTCTGATTGCTTGGGTCCGCCGCGCATGGAGAACAGTCGCCGGCCGCCAGCGAGCAGTTGGTGTAACCGGCGAGCGTGAGAGCATTGTTCGCTCCGGTCTGCGCGTCGGCGGCAGTGCAGAAATCTCCGTTGTAATTGAACCGATTGCCTGCGCAGTTGGCGCAGAACTTGAAATGGCCGTTGTGGCCGCCAAATCCATTGTTGCTGTCGCAAGGCAGCGACACCGGCGCCGAGGCGGCCTTGACCTGGACCTTCACGTCGTACATCGAGGGGCGCCTGAGCACGTCGAGGCCGAGGACCTGGAACTTGATCTCGGAGCCAACCGCTGCATCCGCTGGAACCATGAAGGCATGGTTGTCGATCCGGCCCTTGATGTCGGGATATTCGAACATGTCGGTCGGTTGACCCTTGATCAGGAAGCCGATCGACTTGCAGTGGCTGGAGGGCACTTGGAAAAGCACCTGCGCGCCCGGAGGAGCGCGGAAGCCGCGGTCCGCGCCGGCGAACGGGTCGGTGCTCTCGAGATCGAAGGTGCATCGGCTCACGCCGCCGGTGCCGAGTGGGCCGATCTCGCCGCGGTCCAGCACCACCTTCCAGGCTGCTTCCTTGTAGGCGTTGGGAGTCGCGTTGTACGCGGGGTTGATGCTCGTCTCGCCGACGACCAGGTCGACGATGGAAACCACCGGCGCCACATCGACGAGCACGTTGGCCTTGTCCACGATCTCGAGCAGGTCGAGCTCCGTCTGGCGGTTGGCGTCGGAAACCTGCGACGACAGGCGGAAATAGACCTGGCCGGGCGCGAGCTCTGACTGGATGATGGGCCTGTAGTCGGTGAACGACCCGCGTGGAAGCTCGACCGCCGGGTGGCCTCCCAGCTTGACCGACAGCGTGTTGAACAGGTCGGAGGTGACGTTCAACACGAACATCCGGCCCGCGATGTGGAACGTCGTCGGCTCGTCCTTCCAGAGCGCCGACGAAGAAGGATGCTGGACCAGGACGGGAGGCGCCGCTGGCTTGGCGTTGTTCGCCGCCGACTGCGAGATCTGCTGCATGGCTGCGCACCCACACAAGCCGATCGCCATTGCGAACGCCACGATGTTTTTCAGCATGTTCCCCCGCTTCATTGGAAGCGCGATCATCCAGGCGAGTCGCGGAAGCCGCGCGCCGCATTGGCATTCATTTGTTCAATAATACATCCCTGCGAGCGCTGGTATTCAAGCTCCTCGGGCCAGCCGGCGAGCCACTGCTGGTTTGACCTCGATATACATACCACGTGGCAGGGCTCATATTCACGGCCCTGTCGTCCAAATCGGTTTTGACGGGGGATATATGAACCAGCGGCTGAGAATTTGGATTGCTCTCCATTTGTGCGCCGGCCTTTTGATGTTCGCCGGCTGTGCTACCGCTCCGCCGACGAAGCCCGAGCAACCGCCGGCTTCCAAGGAGCCCAGCGCCTCGACTCCCAGGGAAGCTGCGCCCGCGCCGACCACTCCGGCACCCAAGGAGCCTGCGCCCACGGGGACAGCTCCCAGGTTGCCTGCGCCGACTCCGCCGGATTCCACGGAAGCCCAGCGCGCGCGCGGCACGGAACCGCTGAGCAAGGATGCGTGGCGCGAGACCATGTCGCGGATCCCGATGCCCACCAGGAAGGCATGCTTCAAAGCCACCTATCCGAAGACCGAGTGGGAGGAGGTTCCCTGCGCCACGCCGCCGAACCGTCCCTATCCGCCCGCGCGTGGCCGCCGCCAGCAGACCGTGGGCAACGGCACCGACTTCTCTGGAGAAGTGACGAATTTCATCTCCTCGGCGACGGGGTCCTTCGATAGCGTCACCGGCGTGACCAGTGAGACGGGAAATGTGGGTGGGGTGCCGCCCGCGGTCGCAAACACCTATTCGCTCCAGCTGAATACGAAACCCTTCACGAGCTCGGTCTGCGGTCCCTCTCCGAATCCGAATTGCAAGGGCTGGCAGCAATTCATCTACTCCAACTCAGGCGTTGCATTCATCCAGTACTGGCTGCTCCAATACAACACGGCGTGCCCCGCAGGATGGAACACGTTCTCATTTCCGATGTCGGCGGACATCTATTGCTGGGAGAATGGCCCCAACGCCGTCGGCGTTCCCGTCCAACCCATCGCGAACCTGGCGAGCTTGAGAGTGACCGGCACCGCCAACGCCGGCGGCACCGACACGGTGATCATGACGACGGCGGCCGGCGATCTCAACGCCGCGAACCAGGACAGCATCCTCAACCTCGCAGGGGGCTGGCAGGGCGCCGAGTTCATCATCGTCGGCGATTGCTGTGGATCCGACGCCACCTTCAACGCCGGGTCGACGCTTGTCGTCAGGACCACCGTGCATCATGGGAACACGACCGGCCCGAGCTGCGTGCTGGAAGGTTTCACGGGCGAGACGAACAACCTGACCCTGGTGGGAACCCCGGCCGTCGCAATGGGACCGTCGCCGGCGATCGTGTCCACGCAGAGCAACGTCGCCGGCACGCCCGGATCATGCGCCGGAGCAGCCGGCATCGGCGACACCCATCTGAGGACCTTCGGCGGCTTGTTCTATGACTTCCAGGCAACGGGTGACTTCGTTCTGGCGCAAGCCAGTCCGGACTTCGTGGTTCAGGCCCGGCAGATATCGGGTGCGCCGACGTGGCCGGACGCATCGGTCAACAAGGCGGTCGCCACGCAAATGGGGAAGACCAGAGTCGCCATCTGCCTGCCCGCGCGGCTCTCCATCAATGGAAAGAACGCCCGCGTCAACGACGGCGCGACGCTTTCGCTGCCCGATGGAGTCGACGTCTCCCGAAGAGGAAACACGTACCTCATCGCGGACCAGAGCGGCGATTCGGTGAGCGCCGAGGTCAACGCCACCTGGATCAACGTGTCCGTGGGCCTCGGCCATTGGCCTGCCAAGGTGCGCGGACTTCTCGCCAATGCCAACGGCAACGTCAACGAGATCGAGGCGCGCGACGGAGCCGTGCTGACGAACCCGTTTACGTTCGAAGATCTGTATCACCGCTATGGCGATAGCTGGCGCGTCCCGCCGGAGGAGTCGCTGCTGTCGGTCTGCGGGCAAAAGGTGCAACGCAGTATTCCCAAAAGGCCGTTCTACGCGAACGATCTCGATCCGAAGTTGCAGCAGCGTACGCGAGCCGTCTGCGCGGCAGCGGGCGTGAAAGTGGACGCGCTCCTCGACGCCTGCGCCCTGGACGTGGCGGTGATCGGCCGCGAGACGGCGGCGAAGGTGTTTGCGGGCGCGCCCGCTCCCGTTGCCGTCGCTACGCCGGGTTTACGGCGTTGATGAGCCCGCCACCTTGCGCGCGCCTCGCGCGCAGGGTGAAGTACGCCCCACAGAGGATCGGCACGAGCGTCGCGCTGAGGTCCGCCTTCAAGGCGTTCCGTGTCTGCGTCCTTGGCGTTCACTTCCATAACGCGGCGCTGAGCGCCCGTCGTGTTCGCGCCGCTCGCTCGAATGACTTGACGGGAATATAAACGCTTGGCTATATTCCTGTCGTGGCATCCTCGTTTGCCATCGTCGCGGAGCCGAACCGGCGGGCCATCCTGAGGCTGCTGCTCTCGTCTGAGCGCTCGGTGGGCGAGCTCGAGCGCAAGCTCCGACTGTCGCAGCCGTCGGTCTCCAAGCACCTGCGGGTGCTGCGGGAGGCCGGGTTCGTGGAATCACGGATCGAAGCGCAGCGGCGCCTCTATCGACTGAGACCGGAGCCGCTCATGGAGCTCGACGCATGGCTCGTTCCCTTCCGGCGCTTCTGGTCGAAGCACGTCGATGCCCTGGAGCGACACCTGGACAAGATGGAGAAGGTGCCCTCTGTGAAAGGAAAGAAAAGACATGAGCAACCGTGAGCAATACGCGCCGGGTGCCGCTTCCGGCGCTGAGGTCCGAAAAGAGGGAGAGAAGTGGACGCTCGTTCTCGTCCGCGACCTCTCCCACCCTCCCGCCAAGGTCTGGAAGGCGCTCACCGACCCCGAGCATCTCCGCGAATGGGCTCCGTTCGATTCCGACCGGAACCTCGGTACCGTTGGCACCGCAAAGCTCTCGACAGTGGGGGCGCCGACCGCGCATGTATCCGAGACCCAGGTGAAGCGGGCCGACGCGCCCAGGCTGCTCGAATTCAGCTGGGGAGGAGGGGACATCCGCTGGGAACTGGAGCCGCTGGGAGGCGGCGGCACCCGGCTCACGCTCTGGCACAACATCGACCGTCGATTCATCTCGATGGGCGCTGCGGGCTGGCACATCTGCTTCGATGTGCTCGAGCGGCTTCTCGCTGGTCGACCCATTGGACGCATCGTCGGCGCCGAGGCCATGAAGTTCGACGGCTGGCAGCGATTGAATGCCGAGTACGCAAACCAGTTCGGGGTTGAGACACCATGAACAATTTCTTGTGGGTTCTTCAATGTGGAAGTTTTCCAATTCCGAGCAAACCGTGCCGTCCTTGAAAGCGATTCCCCACGGAGTCTGGCTGGCGATGAGCGCCTTTGAGCTGCTTTGCAGCCTGGGCCTGATCGTCCCGGCATTCAATAAGCCCTTGGCCATCCTGGCCCCTATCGCGGCCGCCTGCATAGCGGCGGAAATGCTGTTCTTCTCCGGATTGCATATTCATTCCGGCGACGCGAATTACGGCCCGATGATTTATTGGCTTGTCGTGGCTGCTATCAGCGCGTTCATTGCCTACGGCAGGTTTGTGCTAAAGCCTTTTTAACCGGCGGGCTTGCGCGGGCTGCGCAGGGCGCGGCGGATGATCTTTCCGGTGGCGGTGAGCGGAAGCTCGGCGCGGAACTCGACGATGCGCGGGTACTCGTGCGCCGCCAGCCGCGACCGGACGTGCTCCTGCAGCTCGGAAGCGAGCTGCAGGGTGCCAGTGTGGCCGGGCTTGAGCACGACCACCGCTTTCACCACCTCGGTGCGGATCGGATCGGGCTCGCCCACCGCGGCCGCCAGCGCGACCGCCGGGTGGCGCAGCAGGCACGCCTCGATCTCGCCGGGACCGATGCGGTATCCGCCGCTGGTGATCAGATCGTCGTCGCGGCCGATGAAGCGGAAGTATCCCTGCTCGTCGCGCGCGCCGAGGTCGCCGCTGATCAGCCAGTCGCCGCGGAACTTTTCCGCGGTGGCTTTCTCGTTCTTCCAGTATCCGAGGAACATCACCGGGTCGGGCCGGCGGAAGGCGATGCTGCCTTCCGCGCCCGCCGGCAGCTCGCGGCCTTCCTCGTCGACGACGGCCACCTCGTGTCCGGGGATGGCGGTGCCGGTCCATCCCGGCCGCACCGGCGGCAGATCGCGGCCGTTTCCGACCATGAGATTGCACTCGGTCTGTCCGTAGAATTCGTTGATCGTCAAACCGAATCGCTCGCGGCCCCACTCGATCAGGTCCTCGCCCAGGCTCTCGCCGCCGCTCGCCAG
>VBLM01000067.1 GCA_005879095.1 Deltaproteobacteria bacterium | reverse complement strand
CGCA
Source organism: Deltaproteobacteria bacterium (assembly GCA_005879095.1). Taxonomy (GTDB): domain Bacteria; phylum Myxococcota; class Myxococcia; order Myxococcales; family 40CM-4-68-19; genus 40CM-4-68-19. Next base: position 2,591 of record VBLM01000067.1, on the reverse strand, counting down.
ACCAGGTTTCGGGCAGGTACTCGCTGGTGTAGCCGTAGCCGCCGTGCACCTGGACCGCGAGCGCGTTGGACTCGAAGCCGCGCTCGGCGGGAAAGCTCTTCGCCACCGGCGTGAGCATGTCGAGCAGGAACTGCGCGCGGTGCCGCTCGGTCTCGCTCTCGGCATGACGCGCGAGGTCGGCGTAGCGTGCGCAGGTGACCAGGAGCGCGAGCGCGCCTTCGACGATCGACTTCTGCTTGAGCAGCATGCGGCGGACGTCGTACAGAAGGTCACCATGCTGTTAGCGAGCAAGGGCATGGCGGGCGATCGCGACGGGATGATGTTGCATTCCTTTGACTATCTCGATCTTTTCGGCACGGCCGTCATCGCCTGGCAATGGCTGCTGCAGGCCGCCGCCGCGAAAGAGGGCCTGCGAAAGCGCGACGAGCCCTTCTACCGCGGCAAGCTCGCCGCCGCTCAGCACTGGATCAGGGCGGAGCTTCCGCGCATCCACCACCTGGCCGACCTGATCACCGACGGTGAGGACTCGTACGCCGCCGTCGCCGCCGACTGGTTCTGACGTGGTAAGGAAGCACCGTGACGGACGCCGAGCGCATCTACCAGCTGATGGTCGTCACGGCGCGGGCCGATGAAACCGTCGATGCCCGTGAGGCCCGGGTGATGGCGGGGATCGTCAACGACACCGCCACGCTGCAGGAGCTCGGCGATCGGGCCGCGCTGTCCCGGGCCGCCCGCAGTCTGCTCGAGCGCAAGGGTCTGAGCGCCGCCGTGCGCGATCTGGCGACGCCGATCAGCGCTGCGAACTCGCGGCTTCTCGCCATCCGCTGCTGCGCCCGCGTGCTCGCGGCGGACGGCGTCGTCGCCGACGCCGAGCTGGAGGTGATGGGCCAGCTCCGCCGCTGTTTCGGCTACACCGTCGAGGAGATCGAAACGATCATTTCCCGGCAGGACTGACCGCAGCGTCGACCCACGCAGTCAAACACGCCAGCTCGTCCGGCGACAGCGCCGGCGCCCCGAGCGGCATCTGGAACTGGAACGGCGGATTGTCGCTCCCTTTGAGCAGCAGCACGCTCTGATCCGGGTGCGCCGGGTCGATCAGGAGGCCGGGCCCGCCGTGGGCCTGCTTTCCGACCAGCCGCTGCGGCAGCCCCGCCGATTCCAGGTCGAGATTTCCCTGCTGACTCTGCGTCGAGTGGCACGCGGAGGTGGTGCACGAAGGCGGAAAGATGTCGGCGACGGGATCGCAGCCGGCATCGTCCGCGGGCGCCGAAGGACCGGCGTCCGGACCCCACCCGAGGTACGCGAAGCGCTCGGGATGATCGAGCGACCCCGCGCAGCCGAATAAAAGGCTACAAGCGATAGCCGCACGCGAGGTCGACGGCGAACACCTCATCGAGAGCGCCTCCAGCGATGTAAGGGTCGTACGGCTGCGGATGCAGCGAATAGAAGAACCGCGAATACCGCGCCGAGAACGTCAGCACGACTTTCTTCCACACGTCCATCGAGGCGCGCGCAAAGACGTCCACGCCGCCCTTGCTCGCCCGCGGGAAGTTGGCCGAGAGAAAATCCTGGCGCACGACGAGCAGGTACCCGAGCCCGCCCCGAAGCACGACGCGTCCGAGCCCGGTCCGCCCTTCGACGCCCGGCCGCCAGTACTGGACGGTCCCCGCCGGCAGGAGAAAGCCGGGCAGGCGCGCGCCGGTGAAGTCGTGCTTCAGGCTCCCGTAGCCGATGCTGAGCGCGCCCCGCTCGGCCCGCCAGCGCAGGCCCATTTCCCAGGTCGTCTCCTGCGTATTGAACGCCAGCTCGCCGTCGGCGGTCAGCGTCTGGCTCTTCAAAGATCGCGCGAACGACCCGTACACGCCGACGTCGTCCAGCACCGGCAGCTTGCCGGTCGCCGGATAAGCCTGCAGCGAGATCCCCGCCACCGCCATCGCTCCGCTCTGCCAGCCGGCGAGCGTGGGCGTGAGCCGATCGCGAAAATAGAGTCTGCGCAGCGTCGACCCGGCGAACACCGACGCATCCACCGCAGGACCGGCGGCCAGCACGAAGAGGAGCGCGATCACGTCTTCACCGCGACGGTGGTTCCGTCGAACGTCGCGCTCAATGCGGTCAGCGGCCCCTTCGCGGGGTCCAGCTTGACGTTCCCGGCGAGGTCGAACACCGAGCCGTGGCACGGGCAGACGAAATACTTCTGCGCCCCGCGCACGGCGCAGCCGAGGTGCGGGCAGCGCGCGTCGAAGGCGATCACCGACGACGCGCTCGCGCGCAGGACCACCAGCGGAAACGCCACTCCCGCCGAGTGCCCGGTCACGCTGCCGCCCACCTCGGCGAGCGCCGGATACTGCTGAACCGTAAACCTCACCGTGCCGTCGATCGCCGGCGGAAAGAACGTGCCGATGATCGCGCTGACGTCGACGACGAGCGTCTGCCCGTCCGGCGTGAGCTTGGCCGGACCGGTGTCGAGGTTTCCCGCGGCCGGCGGGTGCGTGACCGAGCCGTCCACCGAGAAGCGCGACAGATGACACGGGCACACGACCGCGTCCTCGCGATCGACCCAGGCCACCTCGCACCCCGAATGCGGACAGTAA
>VBLM01000453.1 GCA_005879095.1 Deltaproteobacteria bacterium | reverse complement strand
GTGCGGGTAGCGCGTCGCTGCGGCCACGCCGCTCGCGGTCCAGCCGGAGAGCGAGCCGGTCTCGAATCCGGGGTTGACGACTGGATTGGTGACGCCGGCGTTGCTCACCGTCACCGACACTGCGGCGCTGGTGCCGACGTTGCCGGCCGCGTCGTACGCCTTCGAAGTGAGCGAGTGCGCGCCGTTGGCGACGCTCGCCGTGTCCCACGAGGCGCTGAACGGCGAGCTCGTGCCGCTGCCCAGCAGCGCGCCGTCGACGTAGATCTCGATCTTCGTCACCCCGACGTTGTCGCTGGCGGTCGCGGTCACCGTCACGGTTCCGGAGACGGTGCTGCCCGCCGCGGGCGCGGTGACGCTGGTCGTGGGCGGCGTGGTGTCGCCGGCGCCGGTTGCGATCGTCACGTCGTCGTAAAGCGTGTACGTCGGGTCGGCCGAATAGTTGTCGTCGTGATTCGACAGCGTCAGCGTGACGCTGTGCCCGCCGGTGACCGACGTGCTCGCCTGCTGCCACGCGCCGGTGTTGGTGCAGGTCTTCGCGAGGACGGTGGTGGTGGTCCCGGAAGTGTTGTCCTTCAATGTGGCCGTCGCCCAGTCGTAGGTGATGGTGTCGGGGCAGACCACGCGGTACCAGAACGACAAGCTGGTCGCGTTCGACGGCAGCGTGAACGTCTGCGCGAGCGAGCTGTCGGTGGTGGGCGCGGTGCTGCCCACCATCGCGGATTGCGTTCCGGAGTGGGCGGTGCTGCTGACCGAAGTGCTGCCGTTCGAGGTCCAGCCGGTGAGGCCGGATTCGAATCCACCGTTGGTCAGCGCGCCGCCGGAGCAGTTGGTGCCCCAGCAGATGTCGAGCACCGCGTGAAGCTCGATTCCATTCGGCGCGACGCCGGTCTGGCCGTGCAACAGATCGAAGAATCCCACGCCGGTGACGGTGACGGTGGCATTGACCGTCTGGAACGAGGTGGTGACGGCGTACTTCGCGTCGAACGCGTTGCGCGCCGCCGTAACCTGTGAGGTCCAGGCGCTGCCGGTCAGACAGCCCGGGTAGGCAATCTCCGCGATCATCGTGTTGCCCGCGGCGTCCTGCAGCACGAGGTGGTAGTCGCTGTCGGTCTCCATCTTGAACTCGACCAGCGTGACGTTGGCGAGCCGATAGTTCTGAATCTCCGGCGAGCCCGCGTATGTGAAGCGCGCGCTGTTCTGGCCGAGCCCGGAGGGAACGGCCATGCCGCGCAGCGCCACGATGGTCGTATCCTGTGCGGTCATGTTGACCTGGCCGACCGCGGAGTCGCTGCCGGTCTTCACGCTCCAGCGCTCGACGCCGCAGGAGCCGCTGCTCAGCTCCTCCTCGTCTGCTTCGGGCTCGGGACCTTCGCGGCCCAGACAGCTGGTGAGAAGAAACGCGACGCAGACCAGCCAGCGACCTGAAACGTTCATGCTGCCTCCCGGGGGTGGAGACAACGACGGCGTCCGGCGCGACATCACTACCAGCGGAGGATCCGCGAGCGCTTCGGACTCAGGTCGGAATGGTGAACGTCCTCCACTTCCGGCGCTTCGCTTCGTCCAGCAGCTGACGAACGCCCTCGACGGTCGCGCGCCGATCGTAGCCCGAGGGCGAGCCGGTGCCCGAATCGTGCAGGTCGAGCACCGCGTCCATGCCGAGCGCGATGCACTGCTCGATGTGCGCGATCATCTTCTTCGTCAACGCGCCGCCGTCGGCGGCGTTCAGCGTCCAGTCTTCGAAATCGCTGGTCCAGTGAAGGTGCGCCCGGCCGACGCTGGCCAGAATCGGAAGGCGCGGATCGAGCGAGACCGCATTGATCGTTCCCGACGGCGACGGCACCGTCTGCTCGATCAGCCGAACGCCATAGGGAAGCCGGAACGGCACCGGCCCGTCGGGCAATCCGGCTTCGCCCCGCACGGCGCGCACCACCGCTTCGCCCTTGCGAAGGTCCGCCGCCAGCTCGTGCCAGCGGTCGGGACGGAAATGCGAGTACGTGTGATTGCCGAGCACGTGACCTTCGCGCGCCGTCCGCACGGCGAGCGCGCGCGCTCTTTTCGGATCGCCGCACCACGGCGCCTCCTCGACGTTGCGGCCGAGCAGAAAGAACGTCGCCCGCACGCCCGCCTTCTGCAGGACGTCGAGCAGATCGGAGGTCACCGGACCGGGGCCGTCGTCGAAGGTGAGCGCGAACATGTCCCGCATATTACAGTGCGGCGCGGTGAAGAGGCTGCGCATGGTGCAATTGCCGGTGCCGCCGCCGGCAGCGCTGGCTGCGACGGGCAACGTCCCGCTCGCGGCGGGCTGCCTCGCCGTCTCCGCGCGCGTGCATGGTCTGGATCGCCGCCTGCGGATCGAGGTCGTCGAGCCGGAGGTGACCGACAGTCTCGGCGACACGTTGCTGGCCGATCACGTCGCGCGCGACGAGCCCGACTTCGTCGGTTTCTCGCTCTATCTCTGGAAC
>VBLM01000452.1 GCA_005879095.1 Deltaproteobacteria bacterium | reverse complement strand
TCGGGCATGGCGGTCTCCTGAACGGCGCGTTTTAGCACGACATGTGATACCTCGCCGGTCGCATGGGCCGCCCTTCGGATCCCTTCGCGCTGGGCGACGGACCTGACGCGTGCCTCCTCTTGCACGGCCTGACCGGCTCGCCCGCCGAAGTGCGGCCGGTCGGCGAGGCGCTGGCGCGGAACGGATTTCGCGCGATCGGGCCGCTGCTGCCCGGCCACGGCACCTCGCCCGAGGATCTCTACACGGTGACGCGCGGCCAGATGGTACACGCGGCGGAATCGGCGCTGCTCTCCATCTGGCGGCGCGCAGCTGGATGCACGAGGGCCTGCCCGACCTGTCGGCCATCGCGCTGCTGGCGCCGGCCATCGAGTTCGCCGGCGCGACCTGGTTTTTCACCGACGTGCTCGGCCGGCTGCCGGCGCTGCCGTTCGTCGTCGGCAAGGGCGCGCGCGACCTGCAAAATCTCGACGAGCGGACGCCGATCGCGGACGGCTCGTACCAGGCGATCCCGCTGCGCTGGGGGCCCGAGCTGCACGCGCTTTCGCAGAACGGGCTCAAGCTCGCCCATCGCGTCCGCGCGCCGGCGCTGATCCTGCACGGCGCGCTCGACCGCACCGTCGCGCCCTCCGGGTCGCGGCGGCTCCTGCGCGAGCTGGCGTCGCCGCACAAGGAGCTGCACATCCTGCCGCGGAGCGGGCACGTGCTGCCTCTCGACGTCGAGTCCGACGAGGTCTGCCGCCTCGTCGTCCGGCATTTCAACGAGGTCCAACATGGCTAGGTACGTCCTCGCGATCGATCAGGGCACCACCAGCTCCAGAGCGTTGATCCTCGATCAGCGCCTGTCGGTGAAGGGAACGTCCGGCGTCGAGTTCCGGCAGATCTTCCCCAAGCCGGGCTGGGTCGAGCACGACTTCGACGACATCTGGAGCTCGACGCTCAAGGCGATCGGAAGGGCGATGCGCGAGGCCGGAGCGAAAGGGAAAGACATCCATGGCATCGGCATCACCAACCAGCGCGAGACGACTCTCCTCTGGGAAAGGAAGTCCGGCAAGCCGATTCACAACGCCATCGTGTGGCAGGACCGGCGGACCGCGGATCTCTGTAACGAATTGAAAGCAAAGGGGAAAGAGCCGTGGATCCGGGAGAAGACGGGCCTCGTCCTCGACGCGTATTTCAGCGGGACCAAGCTGCGCTGGCTGCTCGAGAACGTGAAGGGGGCAAGGCAGCGCGCGGAGAACGGCGAGCTCTGCTTCGGCACCATCGATTGCGCCCTCCTGTACCGGCTGACCGGCGGCGCGGTGCATGCCACCGACGTCACCAACGCGTCGCGCACGCTCTTGATGGATCTGGAGAAGCGCGCGTGGGACGACGAGCTGTGCGGACTGTTCCAGGCGCCGCGCGCGGTGCTCCCGGAGATCAAGCCGTCAGCCGGTGTGTTCGGCCATACCCGAGGCGTGAAGGGTCTTCCCGACGGCATCCCGATCGCGGGCATCGCCGGCGATCAGCAGAGCGCCCTCGTCGGGCAGGCCTGTTTCGCCGAGGGCGAGGCCAAGTGCACGTACGGCACCGGCGCGTTTCTCCTGATGAATGCGGGACCGCGCAAGGTGACGTCGAAACACGGCCTGCTCGGGACCGTGGCGTGGCAGATCGGCAA
>VBLM01000451.1 GCA_005879095.1 Deltaproteobacteria bacterium | reverse complement strand
GGCCGGGAAAAATCGTCGTCACGCCGTCGCCGTCGGTCGGCGCCGAGCTGTTCATCGACGGCAGGCCGTCCGGTCCGTTGCCGCCGTTCGTGCACACCGTCGCGGCCGGCTCGCATCGGATCGAGGTCCGAGCCGATGGGTACAAGTCCTTCCAGACGCGCGTCAACGTTCCTACCGGCGGACGGCCGCTGGAGATCGACGCGCAGCTCGTCGCGGAAGGTCCGATGCAGCTGGAGGGCGTCGTGCTGACGCAGCCGAAGCCGGAACCGCCCGCGGAGAAGACCGACCCCGAGGCGCAGAAAAAGAAACATCTCTGGTCGAAGGCGGCCAAGCCGGAGCCGCCCGAGCCGCCCGTAGTCGAGGAAAAGCCACCGCAACCGCCGCCGCCGACGGTCGTGGTGGTCGACAAGTCGCCCCGCCTGCGCATCGTCACCGTGCCGACCGGCGCGGAAGTGCGCGTCGACGGCAAGGTCGTCGGCACCTCTCCGGTGACGACCGGCGCGCTCGATCCCGGCCCGTACCACCCGGTGATCGCGACGCTCGAGGGCTACGCTCCCACACGGAAAGCCGCCAAGCTCGGCGCGACCGGCACCACCGAGCTGAAGCTGCAGTTCGAAATCGAGGCCCCGCCCGTCGCGCTGTCGAGCCCCGCGCCGGCGGTCGCGGTCGGCTATCTGACTGCCGCCACCAAACCAGCGGCGCGCTTGACCATCGACGGCCGCGACACGGGCCGCTGGACGCCGGTGCCACCGGCCAACCCCATCGCGCTCCCGGCCGGCGCGCACACGATCGTGTTCGAAACCGCCGACGGCCGCCGGCTGGAAGAGCAGCTGGAGATCGAAGCCGGCAAGACCTCGCGCCTGATCAGGTCCTTGCCTTGACCCATAAGTCGTTGGCGTTATTGACGAATCCGTAGCTTTCGAAGAACGCGTGCCGATCGTCGCGCGGCTCGGGCAGGAGGATCTCGACCCGCTTGCATCCCAGCGCCTGCGCTCGCGCCAGCGCTTGCGAGAGCAGGTCGTGGCCGATGCCCTTGTGCCTCTGCTCGGGAACGACGAGGAAGAGATCGATCGAGGCCACCCGTCCGCCGAGCCGCAGCTGGGGCCGGTGCGACATCGTAATCATCCCGTAGAGCCGCCCGTATGCCGCGACGTCATGTGCGACGAAGCACTCGATCTCCGGATGTTGCACCACCCACGAGATCGCCAGCTCCTGATCGCCGGAGGCGACTACCCAGCCGTCGGCCGCGAGCAGCTTGAAGGCCGCATCGCGGTCGCCACGCTTGAGCGGACGGATCCGGTAGTCCTTGGCTCCGGCCGCCGGCGGCGGTGGCTGGGTCGGCTGCGCCAAGCTTACTTTTTGGCGACTCTGGCGGCCAACTCGGCGTCGATCACCTGCTTGAACGACTCGAACGGCATCGCGCCCACCAGCTTGCGGCCGTTGATGAAGAACGTCGGCGTGCCGTTGGCGCCCACCGCGCTGCCTGCGTTCATGTCGGCCTGGATCGACGAAGACGCGGCGTGCGACTCGACCGACGACTTCCACTTGCTCACGTCGAGCCCGCCCTGCTTCTCGAACAGCTTGTCGTGCATGGCCCAGAACTTGTCGTTGCCCTGCTCGTAGGCGGCCATCGCGGCCTCGGCGGCGGGCATCGCGTTCGGGTGGAAGCTCAAGGGCTGGTTCTTCCACGCGATCCGGACCTTGCCCTTGTACTCGTCCATGATCTGTTTCAGCGTCGGCTCGACCCGGCTGCAGAACGGGCACTGGAAGTCCGACCACTCGACGATGGTCACCGCGGCGTTCTTCGGCCCGCGGACCGGCGCGTTGCCGACGTTGACGTCGAACTTCTGGTCCGGCGCCGGAGCAGCCGCGGCAGCCGCCGGGGCCGAGCCTGCCGACTTCACGTTTTCGGCCACCAGCGTCTCGTAAAGTTTCTCGTGCTTGACGCCCTTCTTGAGAGCCTCGTCGGCCTTCTTGATCTGCTCGTCGATCACAGTCTTGAAGCTGTCGAACGGCATCGCGCCGGAGATGAACCGGCCGTTGATGAAGAACGACGGCGTCCCGTCTGCGCCCACCGACTGGCCGTAGCTGTTGTCCTTCTGGATCTGGGCCGCGATCTCCGGCGAGTCCTTGTCTTTCTGCCAGCGCGGGAAATCGAGGCCGATCTGCATCGCCCACTCGGCGTACTTCGCGTCCGACAGCTCCTGCTGGTGGGCGAACATGAGGTCGTGCATCTGCCAGAACTTGCCCTGCTTGTGGGCGGCCATCGCGGCCTTGGCGGCCGGCATCGCGTTCGGGTGGAAGCTCAAGGGTTCGTTGCGCCAGACGATCTTCACGTCGTCCTTGTAGGTGTCCATCACCTGCTTCAGCGTCGGCTCGACGCGGCCGCAGAACGGGCACTGGAAGTCCGACCACTCGACGATGGTGACCTTCGGCTTCTTGCCGCCGATGGCCGGACCGTCGCCCGGATCGACGTTGCGCGCCTGCGCAGGCGGCGGCGCGGGCGGGGCCTGCTGCGGCGCCGGAGCCGGCGCGGTCATTCCGTCCTTGATCAGGTTCTCGTACAGGTCGCGGCGCGAGACGCCCGACGACAGCGCCTGGTTGGCGCGCTTCAGTTGCGCGTCGATCACCGACTTGAACGACTCGTACGGCATCGCGCCCGAGACCCGCGCGCCGTTGATGAAGAAGTGCGGCGTCCCGTTGGCGCCCAGCCTCGAGGCCTGGGCCTGGTCGGCGGCGATGCGCGCCTGCGTCTCCGGCGCATTCACGTCGGCCTTGTACTTGTCCATGTCGAGGCCGATGTCGCGCGCCATCTGGTCGACCTTTTCCTGCGAAAGGCCGTCCGGCGCGTGCGAGTTGTTGGCTTCGAAGAGCTTGTCGTGCATCTGCCAGAACTTGCCCTGGTTCTGCGCGGCGATGGCGGCCTTGGCCGCGTAGGGGGCGTTCGGGTGCATCGGCAGCGGGTTGTGCTTGAAGACCACCCGCACGTCGGAGCCGTAGTTCTTCTCGATCTGCTCCAGCGTCGGCATCACGCGGCCGCAGAACGGGCACTGGAAATCCGACCACTCGACGATGGTCACCTTGGCGTCGGCATCGCCCTTCTGCGGCAGATCTGGTCCGCGCCGGGGACCGCCGCGGGCGCGTTGGCCTGCGCCGGACGGATGGGGGTACCCAGCGGGCCCTTCGACCCCATGTGCTGGCCGACGGCGAAGCCGAGGACCGCGCCCACACAGACCGCGATGAAGACGTTCCAGTTACTTTTCACGTCGAAACCCTTTCGTTCAGGCCGTTTGGAGCGCGCAAGCTAACACGCGGACACGTGGTCCCTGCAATCCGTCAAAGAACCGTTTTTGCGCCTCTTTCATTCCCCCTTGGGGGCCGGTCAGCCGGGCGCTTGACAGTACGACTGCAGTACGTTCAAAACCGGGCATCTCGCGGGCATCTCGCCCGCCTTTTCGAGAGGTGACTACATGAAGAGGCTACTCCTGTCGCTCGCCGCGCTCGCGTTCCTCGCCGCCGCCCAGGCCAAGGCCGACGAGCCGGCCAAGACCGGCGACACGGCCAAGGACGCCAAGATGGACGCCAAGAAGGCCGGCAAGAAGGCAAAGAAGAAGGCCAAGAAGGCCAAGGCCGACGCCGACAAGAAGGTCGACGCCGCCGCCAAGTAAGAAAAGCCTTTTTTTCTACAGCGCGCGCCGCCAGACGACCTGGGCGGCGCGCGCCAGTATTTTCTGGCCCAGGCGATCGGCGGAAGCGGCATCCGCGCACGTCGCGACCAGCCTGAGCAACGTTCCTCGCTCGTCGATCCGTACCCAGTAGACCTCCGGTTCCGCCGCGCTCCGATCGAGACTCTCGTACCCGTGCGCGACGTCGAGCATCGCCTTGCGCGTCAGCTCCGGATCGCCCGCCGGCGGCACCAGCACCTCCACCCGCGCCATCTTCGTCACCCCGCCCATGGTGAGGTTCTTGATCACCTCGCTGGCGACCGTGTCGTTGGGAATCACCAGCCGCTTGCCGTCCCCCAACCGCAGGACCGTGAAGAGCAGGTGGATGTCCTCGACCACGCCGCGGTCGCCGCGGAATTCGATGTCGTCGCCGATGCGGATCGGCTGCGCCAGCGAAATGGTGATCCCGGCGATCGCGTTCCCCAGCGTCCCGCGCGCCGCGAAGCCGACCACCAGGCCCGACAGCCCCGCCGACGCCAACAGCCCGGTGGAAAGCACGCGCAGGTCGGGAAACTGCGTCAACGCGATGGCGATCGCCACCAGCCAGACCGCGAACGCGAGCAGCCGCCTGGTCAACGCCAGCTGCGTCGCCGTCTCCGGCAAGAGCGTCTCGCGCTGCCGATGGCGCTCGAGGGCCCGCCTGAACCCGAGGTTGATCACGCGCGTCAACGCGATGGCGAGCGCCAGCAGGACGATGACGGTGATCACATGGCGCGGCCGCAGATCGGTCGTCAGCGCGCTGAAGAACGACGGCTTCGGGTCGGTCGGGGAAGGGAGCACGGCGCCGGAAGGTTGATCCGGCGCACTGATCAGTCAAGATAGGGCTCAAAGTGAATGAGAGACGACGCATCTGGTCCCGTCCCGGGCTGCTCGTGGCCGTCTGCGCCGCGGTGGGGCTGGGCTTCGCCGCGCGCGCCCAACAGAAGCCCGGCGTGACGCCCCCGGCTATGCCGATGCCACGCGCCGACGACAGCGATCTGCCCGCCGATGACGAGATCAGCGCTGCCGACCTCGCCCGCGCTGTAGGAGAAGCGGAGGCCGAGTCGGACGGCGGCGTACCCGCGCAGCCGGCCGAGATCCGGCAGATTCCGGCGGCCGCGGCCAACGCGGTCGCGCAGCACGTCGAGCACGGCGTACGTCGCGACTACCGAGGACGGCAAGCAGGCCCGTCTGACCATCGATCCCGCCCTGCAGTCGCAGATGACCAAGCTGCTCAAGCTCTATCGCCCGGTCGGCGCGGCGGTGGTCGCCATCGATCCGAAGACGGGCAAAGTGCTGGCGCTGGCGGAGTACGGCGAGGGCCACGCCACCAAGCCGCTCTATCCGGCGGCGAGCGTCTTCAA
>VBLM01000450.1 GCA_005879095.1 Deltaproteobacteria bacterium | reverse complement strand
AGGGCGGCTGCGAGGTGAACCAGGCCCACGCCCGCCTGCTCGCGCGGAAGCGTTTTTCGGCGTCCGGCTCGAGCGTCTGTGGCCGGTTTTCGTACGAGTAGATGGCGGACTTCTTCTCGTCGCGCGCGGCGAACGCGTCGAGGCCCGCTTTCGCCATGCGGCCGGCCTTGCGGAGCGCTTCGATCTTGCGGATGTTGATCGCGCTCCAGATGCTTCCCGGGCGTCGCGGCGTGAAGCGGATCGAATAGCTTTCCGAGTCGATGCGCCGGCGGACGCCGTCGATCCAGCCAAACGAGAGCGCCTCGTCGACCGATTCCGGCCAGGTCATGCTCGGGCGGCCGCTCCCGCGCTTCCAGAAGCCGACGACGAGGTCCTTCTCGCGCAGGTGATTCGTGCGGAGCCATTCCCGGAATTCTTCGGGCCGCGCAAAGAACTTCAGCGCAGTTTTTTTTGCTGCTCGTCGAGCCAGTTGAGCGCCTCCAGCGGCGACATGCGCGACAGGTCGAGCCCTCTCAAAGCGTCTTCCACGGCCGATTGCTTTTCGAAGAGTGGCAACTGTTTGTGCGGATGATCGGCGGGCTCCTGCGCCTCGAGATTGGCAAGAATCTCTCGCGCGCGTCGAAGGACGCCGTCGGGCAATCCCGCCAGCCGCGCTACCTGGATGCCATAGCTGCGCGAGGCGGCGCCGGGAACGATCTTGCGCAGGAAGACGACCCGGCCTTCGGCTTCGCTCACCGCCATCGTGAGATTGAACGCGCGAGGCTTCTCGGCCGCGAGGTCGCACAGCTCGTGGTAGTGCGTGGCGAAGAGCGTGCGCGCGCCGACCGAGTCGTGGATCTGCTCGGCGATGGCCCAGGCCAGGGCGAGGCCGTCGAAGGTGCTGGTGCCGCGGCCGACTTCGTCGAGCAAGAGCAGCGAGCGCGGCGTGGCCTGATTGAGGATCCGTGCGCACTCGGCCATCTCGACCATGAACGTGCTCTGGCCGCGCGCCAGATCGTCGGCGGCGCCGACGCGGGTGAAGAGCCGATCGACCACGCCGATCCGCGCTCTCAACAGTCGCCGCTGGGAATCGAGCGAGAGATCGTTGGGCACGAACGGGCCCTCGCCGGAGGCGGCCAGGGCCTTTTCCACGACGGGGTGGCGACCGCCGGCGATCTCGATCACGTCCGACTCGTCGACGACGGGCCGGATCCAGCCCGAATCCGATGCCACCCGCGCCAGGGAGAGCAGCGCGTCGGCCTGTGCGGCGGCCTCGGCGCAAGCGCGCAGGCCCGCGCTGCGCGCCAGCACAGCCGTACGGATCTCGTCGAAGATCTGCAGCTCGAGCGCGTTGCGCCGCTCTTCCGCCGAGAGCACGCGCGATTCGTGCTCGGCGAGCGCCGGCGTGACGAACCGCTCGGCGCCGACGGTCGACGACTTTCGTTGATAGTCCGCCGGTACCAGGTGCAGGTTCGGCTTGGTGACCTCGATATAAAAACCGAAGATGCGATTGTAGCGGACCTTCAAAGACGCAATACCGGTCCGCGTCCGCTCGGCCGATTCCATCGCCGCGATGGCGGCCCGCCCCCCGTGCGCCAGCTCGGACAGCTCGTCGAGCTCGGGCCGGAAACCGGGCCGGACGAATCCGGGCTCGAACCGGCCCGCCGGCATCTCCTCGGCCAACGCCCGCTGCAGGAGCGAGCGGAGGTCGTCGAGCGCGCGCAACGGCGGCGCAAGTGATTGCAGCAGGCGCGAGCCGCAATCCGCCAGCCGCAAGCCGATCGACGGCATTCTTTGCAGCGACGCGCGCAGCCCGGCGAGGTCGCGCGGAATCCCCTGCCCCATCGCCAGCCGCCCGAGGAGCCGCTCCACGTCGAGCACACCGCGCAACTGCTCGCCGAGCTCCTCGCGCAGGACCGCGGCCTGTGACAGCTCTTCGACGGAATCGTGACGCGCGTGGATTTCCGAAAGATCGAGCAGCGGCGCCGCCAGCCAGCGCGCCAGCATCCGGCCTCCCGCGGCCGTCAGCGTCCGATCGACCACCGCGAGCAGCGTCCCCGTCCGCCGTCCCTCCGGTCCCCGAAAGATTTCCAGATTCTGCACCGCGCCCGGATCGATCCAGAGGAACCGCGACGGCTGCTCGACCTGCACGCGCACGACGTGCTGCGCCGCCGATCGCTGAGTTTCCTGCAGATACGCGAGTGCCTCCGCCGCGGCCTGGATCGACAAAGGATCGCGCAATCCGAAACCGTCGAGCGTCGCCAGGCCGAGATGCCGTTTGAGCAGCAGCTCGGCCGAAGCCGCATCGTGATGGCCCGCCGCACCTGGGAAGAATCCTCGGCGGCGAGCACTTCCCGAGGCCGTACGCGCGCCAGCTCGTCCAGAGCGGCGGACACGGACCCGGGTGGCAGCGCGCGCAGCTCACCGGTCGATGCGTCGAGCAGCGCGAGCGCCGCGCGGTCGCCCTCGACGGCCAGCGACGCCAGCCAAAGCGGATCGCGCGCCTCGAGCGCGTCCTCGTCGACCAGCGTTCCCGGGGTGACCAGCCGCACGATCTCGCGCTTCACCAGCTGCTTGCCGGGCCCCGGCAGCTCCATCTGGTCGCAGATCGCGACCTTGTACCCGGCGCTCACCAATCGGGCGATGTACCCGCGCGCCGAATGGTGCGGCACACCCGCCATCGGCACCCGGTCGTCCCCTTTGGCGCGGCTCGTCAGAGTGATGCCGAGGATCTGCGCGGCGATCCGCGCATCCTCGTAGAACAGCTCGTAGAAATCGCCCAGCCGGAAGAGCAGCAGCGCGTCGCCCGCCTGCACTTTCGCCTCGTGGTACTGGCGCAGCATCGGCGTCGCCGGAACTTCCGCTGGAGGCTGTGAAACCAGCTCGGCCACCGCGGCACAAATATCACGTGAAATGTCCGGCGGCGGCGCGCGTTGAGATCCCTCGGATGCGCTCCGTCCTGCCCGCGCTGCTGGCTCTGGCCGCCGGTGCGCCGGCGCGAGCGCAGGGGCCGCAGCTGCCGCCCGAAGAGTCGTTCATCCGGACGGCTCACGCGGCGCGTCGAACCGGCTTGCCCATCGTCATCGACGGCAAGATGGACGAGCCGGCCTGGCAGGCCGCGCCGCTGGAGGACAACTTCACCCAGGTCGCGCCCGACGAGGGCAAGCCCGCCACCGTCCGCACCGCCTTCCGCGTCTTGTGGGACGACGAGTACCTGTACTTCGGCGCCATCTGCGACGACCCCCAGTCGCCGACCATCAGCCTCAGCCGGCGCGACCGGTACATCGAGGGCGACACCATCCAGTTCGACCTCGACACCACGCTCGACCGGCGCACCGCCTACCACTTCCAGGTATACGCCGCCGGCCAGCAGCTCGACGCCATCCACTTCAACGACACCGACATGACCACCGACTGGGACGCGGCGTGGGACTCGGCCGTGGCGCGCACGCCGACCGGGTGGTCGGTCGAGATGCGCATCCCGCTGCGCAGCCTGCGCATCCCCGAGCACGCGAGGGTGATGGGTTTCAACGTCTACCGGCTGCTCTCGCGGCGCAAGGAAGAGGACCAGTGGCGCTTCCGGCCCAACGGCCGGGCAGGCGACATCAGCCGGCTGGGCCTGATCGACGGCATCGAGGGGATCCATCCGGTGCGCGAGCTGGAGCTGCGGCCGTACGTCGGAACCAAGCTGCTCCGCAGCGTGCCGGCGTTTGCCAAGCCGCGGCCGGAGCTGGGGAGCTGCGGCACGGCCGGGTTCGATCCGCAGCGCCAGGGCGGTCTCTGCGCCGGGCTCGACCTCCGCTACAACCTCGCCAGCGATCTCGCGCTGGTGGGGACGGTCAATCCCGATTTCGGACAGGTCGAATCCGACTCGCGCGTTCTCAACCTCTCCACGTTCGAGACGTTCTTTCCGGAGAAGCGGCCGTTCTTCCTCGAAGGCCTCGATCTCTCCAAGCTGCCGCTGCGGACCGACATCGGCGGACCGTACGGCGGCGACGCGTATCAGATCTTCTATTCGCGCCGCATCGGCCGCGGCTCGCCGACGCACGACGACCTCAACCTGACCAGCGACCAGCACATCGTCTTCGAGCAGCCGAGCGTGCCGGTGGTGAGCGCGATGAAAGTCAGCGGCACGGTCGGCGGCGCGAGCGTCGGCCTGCTCTCCGCGGTCGAGCCACGGCTCGGTGCCCAGGTCCTCGACACCGACGGAAAAGTCCATGATTTCAACTCGGTGGAAGCGCGCAACGACGCTGTACTGCGGGTCCGCAAGGCGCTCGGCGATACTTCGTTCGTCGGCATTTCCGGCACTTCGGTCGACCCGCTCTTCACCGACGGCGCCCTGATCCCCCAGCGCCACGCTCACGTCGGCGAGGGCGATTACACGCTCTACAGCAACGATCGCGCCTGGGATTTCACCGTCCAGGGCCTCGGCTCGCTCCTGACCGGCAACACGCCGGAGACGCTGCGCGATGGAACCTTCCGCGGCGCGAGCGCGAGCGGGTGGGCCGGGTCGGCCCGGATCCACCATACCGAGGAATACTGGGGTTCCGCGGTGAACTTCGATCACCTGACGCCCTCGTTCACGGTGAACGACCTCGGCTTCATGCCGCGCGCGAACCTGACGCGCGGGATGGGATACGTGTTCCTCCGCGATCCGCATCCCAACGCGATCTGGCAGAACTCGCAGCTGCTGTACGGCGTGCGCGGCGTGGGCGATGCGGCGTTCGACCACCGCCTCTCGGCCGACACGTTCCTCGAGGTCAGCGTCACCGACAAGTCCTTCTGGTACTGGGACACCGGCGTCGACCTCTTCACCTCGGCCGTCGACGACCGCGAGCTGGCCGACGGCACGCCGATCGAGCGGCAGGGCTACGGTTACTGGTACGGCTACATCGCCACCGACTCGCGCAAGCCGATCCAGCTCCAGCTCAACTGGACGCAGGGGCGCGCCTGGCCGCGGTTCGAGCGGACCAACCAGGTCGAGTTTTTCTTCGTGCTCCGGCCGCTGCCGCAACTCGATGGATCGCTCGACCTCTCGTACAACGAGAATTACGGGACCATCCGGAAGATCCGCACCGCCGGCCCGCAGCCCGGACAGGGCGACCCGACGGCGACGTTCGACCGCTCGGGAGCGACCGATCGGTCTCGGCTCTACATCCTCGCGCCGCAGCAAGCGCGCAGCCTTTCGGCGACGCTGCGAGCCACCTATTCGTTTACGCCCTATCTGACGCTGCAGGCGTATGCGCAGCTATTTACCGCTGGAATTTCATATCGTTCGCCCCTGCGGGCGGCGGTGGGGCCGGGCCGGCCGACGGTGCGGCTGAACGATCTTTCACCGGCGCTGCCGGAGGATCTCGCGCCCAACAAAGATGATCGCCAGGCGGGGCTCAACGGGCAGCTGATCCTGCGCTGGGAGTGGCGGACCGGCTCGACGTTCTACCTGGTCTATGCGCACCAGAGCTCGAACGACCTGACACCGCCGACGCACGGGCTCGACCTGGGGGCCGAGCTCAGGTCGCTCAACCAGGCCGGCGTGGCCCACGGCGACGCGCTGCTGGTCAAGATCGATATGCTCTCGGCGCTGTAGAAAGATGCTTGTCGGCGGTGTAGCGCTCGAGGTGGACGCCGTCGTCCCAGAAGCGCGCCGGCAGGCCGGCCTTCACTTTCAGCGCGCCGAGGAAATCGGAAACCTCGGGCAGCCGCGGCCACATCGAGGGAAGGAAGGTGGCCGAGTGCTCGCGCCAGAGGAGAACGATGCCGTCGATGCCCGGGCGGATGGCGGCCAGCGCCTCCGTTTCGCTGCGGAAAGGGATCCGCTCCAGCGGCGAGAGGATCGAGAGCTCGAGATC
>VBLM01000449.1 GCA_005879095.1 Deltaproteobacteria bacterium | reverse complement strand
CATCAACGCCGATCTGCGCCGCAGCCTGAACCGCGACGCCGCCGCGCTCCTCGCCTCGCTGCTCTTCGGCGTGCTCGGCGCATTCTGGATCGCGCGCCGCATCGCCCAGCCGCTCACCGACCTCTCCGTGGCGATGGACCGATTGCGCGAGGGCGACTTCGAAGTCCGCCTGCCGATGGAGAAGCAGACCAACGACGAAGTCGGCGACCTGGCGCGCTCGTTCGACGAGATGGCCCAGGGCCTCCTCGAGCGCGAGCGCCTGCGCGACACGCTCGGGCGCTACGTCTCCGACCCGGTCGCCGAGCGAATCCTCGAGGAGAAAGACGACTTGATGCTGCGCGGCGAGGTCCGCCACATCACCGTCCTCTTCCTCGATGTGCGCGGTTTCACCACCATGTCCGAGCGGCTCTCGCCCACCGAAGTGGTCGCGCTCCTCAATGAGTATTTCGACGTGGTCGTCGACCGCGTCACCGCGCACGGCGGCAGCGTCAACAAGTTCATCGGCGACGCCGCGATGTGCATCTGGGGCGCGCCGCGGAGGGCGGAAAACGCCGAGCACGGCGCGGTCCACTGCGCGCTCGAGATCCAGCAGTCGCTGCAAACGCTCTCGGCGGATCGGAGCCGGCGCGGCCTGACTACGGTCGGCTTCGGCATCGGCATCAACGCGGGCGAAGCGGTGGCCGGCAACCTCGGCGCGGCCCGGCGGCTCGAGTACACGGTGATCGGCGACGCGGTGAATCTGGCGCAGCGCCTCGAATCGCAGGCGCGGGCCGGCGAAGTGCTGATCTCGCAGTCGGTGTACGAAAAGGTGGCCCACGAGGTGGTCGTCGCGCCGCGCGAGGCGGTCAAGCTGAAGGGCAAGTCGCAGCCGGTGCCGCTCTGGGAAGTGAAGCGCCTCAAGAGCGCGTCGACGGAGGCGGCATGAACTGCATGAAACGCCGCCGCCTGCTCGCGCTGGCGCTCGCAGTTGCGGCGGCGGCCTGCGACGCCGCGCACGAGGCGGCTTCCGACGAGCTGACCATCGTGGTGCAGGGCGACCGGCGCGAGCTGGAGCAGCAGGACCGCGCGCTCCACGAGCGCGAGGAGGCCCTGACCAAGGAAAAGACGCAGCTCGACACGCGCATCGCCGAGCTGGCCCGCGGGCTCAAGGCCGCCGCCGATGCGCAGCAGAAGGCGCGGCTCGAGGAAGAGCTGCGGCGCAACCAGGACCTCGAGGGCCAGATCAACGTCCGCGCCAGCGCGCTGCAGGCGCAGAAGAGCGAAGTCGAAGCCCGAAAGCAGGCCATCGACGCCGACGCGCAGAAAGTCGCCCAGGCGGCGCTGGTGGCGCGGCAGGCGGCGGTGGTGGCGCGCGAGGCAAAGGTCGCCGAGCGCGAGGGGCAGCTGGCGCAGATCCTCAAGGACATCGACGTCCGCGGCAAGGACATTTCGGTACGGGAGAAGGACGTAGCGCTCCGCGAGAAGGCAGTCAGCGCCTTCGAGCGGCAGGGCCCGCCGCCCGAATACCGCGATCCGCGCACGGTGCCCAAGGCGGCGGCGGTGGAGAAGAAACACCGCGAGCTGCTCGCCGATCTCGAGTCGCGCGGGATCCTCATCAGCGACTTGCCGCCCGAGATCCAGCCGCTCAACGCCAACGTCTTCGCCGCCAAGCGGCAGGGCGATTTCTCGCGGGCCTGGGACCTGATCGGCCAGCTCACGAAGGTGATGGCGAGGTTGAAGGTCGATCAGAAGTTCGTCGAGCAGAAGATGGTCCGGCTGCAGGGCGCGCGCGGGAGCGCCAAGCTCTCCGACGACCAGCGCGGCGAGGTGGAAAAGCTGCTGCGCGAGGTGACCGCGGCGTTCTCCGACGGGCATTATGACAAGGCGAACAAAGGGCTCAATCGCATCGCGGTCATTCTGGACGCGGGCGTCGCATCGGGGTAAGCACGCGGCGTGAGCGAGAGCGCCGCCGAGCCGGGAAAGCTGCGGGTCCGATCCGGGCTCGCTTTCGTGCAGGTGCTGCGGCCGGCGCTCTACGCGCTGCTCGTGCTTTCCGCTCTCTTCACCTTCTGGGCGGGCGGAGACATCGCCGGGAAGGCGCTGCCGACCTGGACGCACGTCGCCGCGCCGACGCTGTTCGCCATCTTTCTCGTCGTTTTCGCGGTCTACCGGTTTGCGCTGGTGCGGGCGAAGAAGTACCCGGCCGCCACCGGCTTTTTCCAGGTCGGTCTGGGCGCGCTGATCTGGGTGCTCTTGTTGCCGGGGACACGGCAGAAGATCGCGCCGCCGCCCGGCGTGGAGGACGACGTCGCCGTCCTGCTCAGCTCACCGGACGCCCGCGTGAGAGCGCTGGCAGCCGAGTTGGCCGGACTGCGTCCGCAGGGGTCGCGCTACGCGGCGAAGCTGATCGACCGCCTCGACGACGCCGATCCTGCGGTCCGCTCCCGCGCCCACGACTCGCTGGTCCACATCGCCGGCACCGACCCCGGTTCGTCCAGCGACGCCTGGCGAGCCCTCGCGCAGCAACGCGGCTGGGGTAGGTAAAGGCTTCAAGCGCACCGCGGAGGCGCGGAGAGCGCGGAGTTTTTTTTGTAAAAACAACCTCCGCGAAACTCCGCGCCCTCCGCGGCTCCGCGGTGCGCAGTTGCTTTTTGCGGCGGCTCGGATACAATCGAGATTGAGAATCAATTTCAAAATGAAACGCGTCGCCGCCAGGAAGCCGTCTGCTGCCGCTGCCCGCGAGAGGCTGGCGAGCTGGATCGCCTCCCGCGGACTCAAGGCCACCCGCCAGCGCGACCTGATCGTCGATACCTTCTTCACCCAGACCGGACACTTGAGCGTCGACGAGTTGCTCGACAAGGTGACCGCCCGCGACTCCAGCATCGGCGCCGCCACCGTCTACCGCACGATGAAGATCCTCACCGACGCCGGACTGGCCAGTGCCCGGCACTTCGAGGGAGGGCAGACCCGCTACGAGGCCGCCCTCGACCGCCATCACCACGATCACCTGATCTGCACCTCCTGCGGCCGGATCTTCGAATTCGAAAACGAGCGCATCGAAGAGCTGCAGGCCCGCGTCGCCGAGCAGCACGGCTTCCGCGTCACGCACCACAAGCTCGAGCTCTATGGCCTCTGCAAGGCCTGCCAGGAGCGCCAACAGTAGCCACGGGAATCCCGACCGATGACTTCGATCGCCTTTCAGTTGAGAACGAGAATCACAATCAGTCTCATCACGATCCTGGCCGCCTCGGCTGCCCGCGCCGACCGCCGGGACTTCGTCCGCGCCTACCAGTACGCCACCCAGCCGCAGGGCAACCTCGAGGTGGAGATCTGGAACGACGTCGACGCGCCCTCCGCGGGCGGTTTCGACCAGGCGATCGTGACCCCCCGCGTCGAGCTGGAATACGGCCTCACCGACCACTGGGACGTGGCGCTCTACCACGTGCTCGAGCAGCAGCCGGCTTCACCGCTGCACTTCGATTCCTGGCGGCTGGAGACGCGCTATCGCCTGGCCGAAAAAGGCGTCTGGCCGGTCGACGTGATGCTCTATCTGGAGGGCGAGCGCCCGGCGCAGTTCGCCGAGCCGTGGGAGCTGGAAGAAAAAGTGATCCTCTCGCGCGATTTCGGCTCGTTCGAGATCGTCGCCAACCTCGTCGCCGAGCAGAAGCTCTTTCACGCCGACCAAGGCCATCTGTGGGAGATCGACGCCGGCGCGCGCTACGAGATCTCGCCCGCGTTGCACATCGCCGGCGAATTCTGGACCACGCAGGAGACGGTAAACGGCGTCACCGCAGGGAGCTACTACGCCGGCCCCTCGATCTCCTGGGCCTCGAGCCGAATCTGGGTCCAACTGGGCGCCGGCTTCGGCCTGGGCGACAGCTCGGGCGCCACCTTCGTCCGCTCCGTGCTGGGTTTCAACTTGTGAGAATCACCGTGATCATCGCGCTACTTGTGGCCGCGTGCAGCAGCGCGCCCTCGCGGCCGATGTCGAGCGGCGAGCGGCTGTACCGCGCCAAGTGCACATCCTGCCACCGCGTCTACGAACCGCACGAGCAGACGCCGTCGCAATGGGCCGCGACCTTGGACAAGATGGAGGCCGAGAAAAAGGTCCATCTGACGGCCGAGGAACGGGCCGAGATCCTCGGTTATCTGGTCGGCAGTTCGGCCTTGCGCTAGAACGCGCTTCGGGTGGAAAATCGCTCACGCGTTGAGTGTGTAAGCGACTGACCCCTTGAAAGCCTCCCCCGACTTCGGGTAAGCTGTTCTGGCCTGTGGCCTGACCAGGAGAGGCACTTGTCGAGCGCGCCGAGCCGGTTCGAGGTGGAGCATCTCCATCGCCTGATGATGCAGGCGTCGGCAGATGCTTCGCAGTTCGACAAGCGGCTGCTGGAAGAGCAGAAATCCGACGGTCTTTCCGGAGAGTTGCGCCACTGGCACGACGCGGCTGACGCGATCTTCGGCGCGGTCGAGCGGGTCAAGACCGACCTTTTGCGCGACGGCACGCCCAAGGACCAGATCGAGCGCATCGGCGACCGGCTCAAGGAGTTGAAGGAGCGCGCAAAGCGGTTCGACGTCGAAAGCGACCTCGACAATTGCGTCCAGCACTGGAAGTCGCTGGGCCTCGAATTCGCCCAGGTTTCCGGCAAGAACCGCGACGCGCTGGTGAAGCTGCTGGAAAGCCGCCGGCAGAACGTCGACCGGGTCACCGGCGTGCTCTCGCAGGCCCGCAAGACCGGCGGGATGCTGCCGGAAAAGCATCGCAAAGTCCGTGATTTGCAGGAACAGCGCGACCGCGCGCGCGAGAAGTACGAGCGGCTCCGGCAGAAGTACCTCGAGGCCGAGCGCGACCACCAGGCCGCGGAGCGGCAGAAGCAGCTCCAGGCGCAGTCGCAGGAGCACCAGGAAAAGAAGGCGCCCCTGCCCAACCTGGCGGCGCTTTCCGCGCAGGCGAAGAAGGGGCCGATCCTCGTCCGGTTGCCGGATCCCAAGGCGGCCGCGCAGGCCAAGCTGCCGCAGACGCAGGCGAAACCGGCAGTTCTGGCCGCCAAGCCGCTGCCGCCCGCTCCGCCCAAGCCGGTCGTGGCCAAGCC
>VBLM01000448.1 GCA_005879095.1 Deltaproteobacteria bacterium | reverse complement strand
GCGGTGTTTCGGGCGTCGAGGAGGCGCTCGGACGTCCGCTGCCGCGCGCGATGGCGGAGTGGGCGAGCGCGCTGCTGGTCTCGAACGAATCGGGTTCGGCCTATAACTTCTCCGGCGCTGCCTGGTCGCCGCTGCACGAGCGGCTGCGGCACCTCGAATATCGCGCGCCCGGAGCGGCGTCGCTGCGCACCGACGGGATCGCCGCCTTCGTCTCAGGCGCGGGGGTGGGCGGCTCTGCACAGGTCGTGGTCCGGAGTGGTGAACAAGTGGCCCCCCATGTGGTAGTGCTCCGCGTCCCGGGCGATTTGCCCGCGGAGTAAGGAGCCCACATGCCAGCGAAAGTGAAGCCCATTCCCGAGGGCTACCACACGGTGACGCCCTATCTGATCGTCGACGGCGCGGCGCGCGCGCTCGAGTTCTACAAGAAGGCGTTCGGCGCGGAGGAGACGTTCCGGATGCCGGGGCCGGACGGGAAGATCGGTCACGCGGAGTTCCGGCTCGGGAATTCGATGATCATGATCGCCGACGAGCATCCGGAGATGGGCGCTCGGGGGCCGAAGTCGGCGGGAGGGACGCCGATCTCGCTGATGGTCTACGTCGAGGACGTGGACAAGGTGTTTGCGCGGGCGGTACAGGCGGGCGCGACCGTCGACCGGCCGCTGGCGAATCAGTTCTACGGGGATCGGACGGGCGGCGTCGTCGATCCGTTCGGGCACAAGTGGTACATCGCGACGCACGTCGAGGACGTGCCGCCGGACGAGATGGAGAAGCGCGCCAAGGCCGCCGGCCGCTCCTAGGGTTGTTCTAGGCACCCCGAATCTCGTTCTTGTTCTTGTTCTCGTTTGAGCTCTTGTTCTCAAGTGCTCGCTCTCGAACTGGCCGCAAGAGCTCAAACAAGAACAAGAACGAGAACAAGACCAGGGTGCCTAGAACGTTTTAGAGACGCTCCAGCATTTTCTTTGCGAACAGATACGCGTCGCCGGGCCAGCGGGCGGACACGTAGCGGCCGTCTTCGACTACGAAGGCGGGGCGGTCGTCGGTGTCGGTGCCGCGTTTGACGAGCGCGGGCGGGCCGCGGGTGAACTGCTTCGCCGGATCGTCGAGGACGGATTTGACCTCGTCTTCCACGTACTCCGGATACGTTCGATAATATTTTCCTAATTTCCAGGCGGTGACGAAGTAGGCAGTGCGCTCCATCGGCTTGGTGAGACAGGTCGTACGCACCGAGTGTAGGACGCTCTTGCCGTCCTGTTTGCTGCGCGCGAGCACGATCACGCCGTGGCAGATCGCGCCGACGGGCTTACCAGAATTCCAAAATCCGGTAACTTTCGTTTGCAAAAGTTCCGAGCCGAGATACTGGCGCATGCCGGGCGCGTGGCCGCCGGGCAAAACCAGCGCGTCGTAATCCGAAGCGCGCAGCCCTGCCCACGGTATGGGCCGCTGGAACTCCGGCGAGCGCGTCATCTCCTCGTAGAACATCTTCGGCTCCGGCTCGGCGCCGAGTTGGCCGAAGAGCACGCCGGTCAGGAGAAGCGGGTCCGCAGCGGGCGCAGTCCCGCCCTGCTCGGTGGAAAAGACGACCCGGTGTCCGGCGCGGGTCAGGAGCTTCCACGGCACCGCGACCTCGGTGACGTCGAAATCGCGATCCGGCAGCGGAATGAGGGCCCGCTTCATTCAATTCCTCAACTTGTACCCACTCCGCAGCAGGACGAGTGCCCACACGACGAGGACGGTCGCGAGCACGATCAGCACCGCAAACCCGACCCAGGGCTCCTCGGAAGTCACTCCGATCAGCGAAGAGCGCATCGATTCGATCATGTAATAGATGGGGTTCAGGTGCAGCACGAGGCGGAACCCCGGCGGCAGCATCGCCGCCGAGTAGAAGACGCCGCCGAGAAATGCCAGCGGCGTGATCACGAAGGTGGGGATGAAGTTGACCTGCTCGAACTTGTCGGCCCAGAGCGCGACGATCAGTCCCGCCGCGGAGAACGCGATCGACACCAGCACCCCGGCTGCAAGCGAGAGCAGCGGATGGGGCACGTACGGGCCGACGAAGAGCGCGGCCGTCAGCCAGGTGAGGCCGCCGACGAGCAGCGCGCGGGTCGTGGCCGCGGCGAGAAACGCTGCGAGGATCTCGCCGTACGCGAGCGGCGTCACTAATAGATCTACGATGGTGCCCTGCAGCTTCATGATGAACAAGGAAGACGAGGTATTGAGAAACGCGTTGTTGATGATCCCCAGCATGACCAGGCCGGGCACGAGGAAGCGGATGTACGGGACTCCTTCCACCTCGCGCAGCCGGCGAGAGGATCGTCTGCCCCGGCACGCGGAGGAACCGCTTCACTTCCTTGCGATACAGCGTGCGCGGCCCGAGCGCGGGGTCGAACGGCGGCTGCGGCGGCGGAGACGGCCGCTCCCGGGCGGTAGCGCCGTTCGAGGGTACGTGCTCGATCGGTGCTTGCGATCGCAATAGTTCCAGAATCACGCTTTCCAGCTTCGGCTCGCGCGTCTGCACGTCGGCCACCCGCAGGCCCGACGCGGCGACGGCGTTGAGCGAGGCCCCGAGCGCTTCACCCATCTTCGGCGCCAGGATGAACGCGCTGCCGCCCTCCGCCAGCGCAGCGCCTGCGAGCTGCAGCGAGGCCGGCAGCTGGAGCACGGGCTGCTCGAGCGCGAGCCGCACCGTGCGCTTCGAATAGCGCGCGATCAGCTCCTGCTTGTCTTCGACCACCAGCAGCTGGCCGTTCTTGATCACGCCGATCCGGTCGGCCAGCTCTTCCGCTTCTTCGAGATAATGCGTGGTCAGGACGATGGTCGTGCCCTCCGACGCCAGCCGTTTCACGTACGCGAACAGCTCGCGCCGCAGCTCGACATCGACGCCCGCCGTCGGCTCGTCGAGGAACAAGACCGGCGGCCGGTGGACCAGCGCTTTGGCGATCAGGAGCCGCCGCCGCATGCCGCCCGAGAGCGCGCGCGCGTTCGCGTGGCGCTTGTCGAGCAGACTCAGGTTGCGCAGCAATTCCTCGATCCGCTCGCTCGACAGCCGCATCCCGAAATAACCAGCCTGAAATTGCAGCGTCTCCTCGACGGTGAAGAAGGGATCGAAGTTGATCTCCTGGGGGACGAGACCGACCGCGCGCCGGGTGAAGCGGTAGTCGCGGACCACGTCGTGGCCGAGGACCTCGACCGTGCCCTCGCTCGCCAGCGCGGTCCCCGCGACGAGGCTGATCAGCGTCGTCTTGCCGGCGCCGTTGGGGCCGAGCAGCGCAAACACCTCGCCGCGGTGGATGTCGAGATCGACCCTGTCCAACGCGGTGAAGGACCCGAATCGCTTGGTGGCGCCGCGCAGCGAGACCGCTTCGTTCATGACAATGCGGAAGATGCCACACGCCGTCGCGCGATGCTCTGAACTATCGTAGAGTCCGCCAAGAAAGGGTTCCTCTCATGGGCAATCGGCTGTTCGTCGGCAACCTTCCCTTCGACACCACCGAATCGCAGGTCCGCGACTTGATCGCGGGCGGCGGGCGCACCGTGCACTCGGTGAAGATCGTCACCGACAAGGATACCGGCCGCTCGCGCGGGTTCGCCTTCGTGGATGTCGAGGACGACGCGCAGGCGCAGTCGGCGATCAGCGAGCTGAACGGCAAGGACTTCGGCGGGCGCGCGCTGGTGGTCAACGAGGCGCAGGAGCGCGGCCACGGCGGGGGCGGGAAGTTCGGCGGCGGCGGGTTCCGATCGACTCCGCACGGCAAGGAAGAGCGCCGCGGAGGAGGCGGCGGCTTTGGCATGCGCGGCCAGGAGACCAAGCGCGGCAGCCAGCGCGGCGGCGGCCGCGGCGGCACGCGCGGAAGTTGACCAGACTGCAAGCCCTGCACGCGGAGATGATCCAGTGCAGGGCGTGTCCGCGGCTGGTGACGTGGCGCGAAGAGGCCGCGCGCGTCAAGGTCAAACGCTTTCGCGAATGGACGTACTGGGCGAGGCCGGTGCCGGGGTTCGGCGATCCGCGCGGGCGGATGTTGATCATCGGGTTGGCGCCCGCGGCGCATGGTGGAAATCGGACCGGCCGCATGTTCACCGGCGATCGCAGCGGCGATTTTCTCTATGCGGCGTTGCATCGGGCCGGGTTCGCCAACCAGCCGACGAGCGTAAACCGGGACGACGGCCTGCGGTTGACGGATGTTTTCATCACGGCGCCCTGCCGCTGCGCGCCGCCGGCAAACAAGCCGCTGCCGATCGAGCTCGAGCGGTGCAGCGCGTGGCTCGACAAGGAGGTGGCGTTGTTGCCTCGGGTGCGGCTCGCGCTGGCGCTCGGCGCGATCGGGTGGGGCGCGGCGCTGTCGCACTTTGCCCGCCGGGGGCTAGAAGTGCCGCGGCCGCGGCCGCAGTTCGGACACGGGGCGGTGGCGAGGATTCCGAACGGTCCGGCGCTGCTCGGCTGCTATCACGTGAGTCAGCAGAATACGAACACCGGCAAGCTGACGCCGAAGATGATCGACGCGGTCCTCCAGCGAGCGAAGGAGCTGATCGATGAAAAGGCGTGAATTGCTTTCGGCCGCGGTCCTCGTCGCAGCGGCGGCGAGAGCGCAGGATGCAGGGGTCGCGGCGCCCTCGAAGTGGCCGGGCGAGGAGAAGCTGGGCAAAGCGAAGCGCGAGATCTCGGAAGCGATGGCGAAGGTCCGCCTCGACAACGGAGACGCGCCGGACCTGCTGCCCCGCGCCCGCAGGCGGTCCCGGTGAACGCCGGCGAGGCGCTGGAGTTGCCGCTGGTGCGGCTGGGGATGGCGCTCAAGTCGCGGCAGATCACCTCGCGCGCATTGGTCGACGAATCGCTGCGGCGGCTGGAGGACGTCGCGCGGCCTTTGAACGCGGTCGCCTCGCTGATGCCGGAGCGAGCTCGAG
This sequence comes from Deltaproteobacteria bacterium, assembly GCA_005879095.1. Taxonomy (GTDB): domain Bacteria; phylum Myxococcota; class Myxococcia; order Myxococcales; family 40CM-4-68-19; genus 40CM-4-68-19. Next base: position 3,229 of record VBLM01000448.1, on the reverse strand, counting down.
AGGAGGCGGCGCGCGCCGACCGCGAGCTGGCTGTTGGCAAGTGGCGCGGGCCGCTGCACGGCGTGCCGTACGGCGCAAAGGATCTCTTGTCGGCCCGCGGAGCGCCGACGACGTGGGGCGCGGATCTTTTCGCAAAACGGGTGTTCCCTCACGACGCGGGCGTTATCGAAAAATTATCGAATGCCGGCGCGGTCCTGGTCGCCAAGCTCTCGATGGTGCAGCTGGCCGGCGCGTTCGGCTACTACCGCGCGGATGCGTCGGTCCAGGGTCCGGCGCGCAATCCGTACGACACCGGCAAGTGGGCGGGCGGGAGCTCGAGCGGATCGGGATCGGCGGTGGCGACCCGATGCGTGCCGTTCGCGATCGGATCGGAAACCTGGGGCAGCATTCTCACGCCCAGCGCATTCTGCGGCGTGGTCGGGCTGCGGCCCACCTTCGGCCGTGTGACGCGTCGAGGAGCGATGGCGCTCTCGTGGACGATGGACAAGATCGGTCCCTTCTGCACGCGCGCCGAGGACGCCGCGATCGTGCTCGACAAGCTCTCCGGCCACGATCCGCTCGATCCCGCGAGCGCCGCCGATCAACCGCCCTTCAAGCCCGGCCGTCCGCTGCGGGGGAAGCCGCACCTCGCCGCGGTGCTGCCGGAAGCGCTGCGCAAGCAGGACGGCGAAGTGTTTGCGGCGCACCAGGCGGTTATCGAAGCATTATCGAAAATCGCGCGCGTCGAGACGGCGACGGTGCCGGCGCCGGAGATCCCGTCCGACGGCATCGCGCTGCTCACCGTCAACGTCGAGGAGGCCGGCGCCTTCGAGGAGCTGATCGAGTCCGGCGAGCTCTCGACCCTGCGCAGCACCGACGCGATCGCGGCGGCGCGCTCCGACCGCACCATCGGCGCCGCCGACTACCTCAAGGCGCAGCGCCTGCGCGCCAGGCTGCGCGCCGCCTATGACGACTTTTTTGCAAAGTACGATGCGGTCGTGACGCCCGCCCTCGGTTTCCTGGCGGTGACCGCTCCGGGCCTCGAGGAGGACCTGGAGACCGCGTTGGCGGGCGACGATCCGTTCGGCTCGGCGGGAAACCTGCTTGGATTACCGGCGATCGTGGTGCCGGGGCCCCTGGTGCGCGGCCTGCCCACCGCGATGCAGCTGCTCGGGCCGGCGTGGTCCGAGGAGCTGTTGTGCGCGACGGCGACGGCGCTGGAAGAGGTCACACCCTGGGCTGCGCAGAAACCGCAACCCGCAAGGCAGTAAACATTTCTTGCGCAGTCCGCCATCCGTACCCACCGTGCCCGTGCGGAGGGACTGTGTTATGCGCTTGGAGCAGGAGATCGAAGAGCAGGCCGGGGAGAGACAGCACGTGAACGGTTCACCGCAGAAGCGGCTTGCCGGCAAGGTCGCCGTCGTCACCGGCTCTTCGCGCGGAATCGGCAAGGCCATCGCCAAAGCGCTGGCGGCGGAGGGCGCGATCATGGGCGTCCACTACTGCCGCGGCCGCGAGGGCGCCGACGAGCTGGCCGCGGAGTTCGAGCGGAACGGCAACCGCGTCGGCGTGTTCCAGGCGGACGTCGCCAAGCCGGAAGAGTGTCATCGATTGATCGAGCAGGTTTCGAAACAGCTCGGGCCGGTGGACATCCTCGTCAACAACGCCGGCATCAACCGCGACAAGAGCCTGCGCAAGATGTCGGCGGTGGAGTGGGACGAGGTGATCCAGACGAACCTCTCCAGCGTCTTTCACTGCACCAAGGCCGCGCTGGAGCCGATGGTCGTCCGCAACTGGGGCCGGATCATCAACGTCGCCAGCATCATCGGGCAGACCGGCGCCTTTGGGCAGGCGAACTACGCGGCGGCCAAGGCGGGCGTGATCGCTTTCACCAAGAGCGTGGCGCAGGAGCTGGCGAAGTTCGGGATCACCGTCAATGCCATTTGTCCCGGTTTCGTCGACACCGACATGATCGCCGGGATGCCGCCGGCGGCGCGCGACGCGGTCAAGGGCCGCATTCCGCTCGGCCGATTCGGTGACGCGGACGAGGTGGCTCGCCTCGTTCGGTTTCTCTGCACCGAGGGCGACTGGATCACCGGCGCCCAGCTGAACATCAACGGCGGGCAGTACATGTAGAAACGTTCGTGCACAAACTATCGTGCATGAAACGGAAGCCGCTCTCGCAGCAGGTCGTCGCCGTCACCGGAGCCTCGCAGGGGATCGGGCGGGCGATCGCGCGCGCCTTCGGGACGGCCGGCGCGCGCGTCGGCCTGATCGCGCGCGGGATCGACGGACTGGGGGCCGCGGCCGAGGAGATCCGCCGGGCGGGCGGGGAAGCGCTCGTGCTGCCGGCCGACGTTTCCGACGCGCGCCAGGTGCAGAAGGCTGCGCACGAGTTGTTCGATCGCTTCGGCCGCATCGATACCTGGATCAACGACGCGATGGTCTCGGTCTTTTCGCCGGTGGTCGAGATGACGCCGGAGGAGTACCGGCGTGTGACCGAGGTGAACTATCTCGGGACGGTCTACGGGACGCTGGCGGCGCTGCGGTACATGCTGCCGGCGGACGACGGCGTGATCGTGCAGATCGGGTCGGCGCTGGTCTATCGATCGATTCCGCTGCAGAGCGCGTACTGCGCGTCGAAAGCGGCCATCCGCGGCTTCACCGATTCGCTGCGCTGCGAACTGATCCACGACAAGAGTCGTGTTCGGGTCTGCATGCTGCAGTTGCCGGCGGTGAACACGCCGCAATTCGACGTGGTGCGCACGCGGCTGCCGCGCCATCCGCAGCCGGTGCCGCCGATCTTCCAGCCGGAGATGATCGCGCGGGCGGCGCTGCACCTCGCGATGCACCCGCGGCGCGAGATGTGGGTCGGGTGGCCGGCGGCGAAGGCGATCCTGGCCCAGAAGTTCATCGGCGGCCTGCTCGATCACTTCCTCGCGCGCTTCGGCTGGGATTCACAGATGGACGAGCGGCCGATCGATCCCGAGACGCGGCAGGACAACCTGCACGCGCCGCTGCCCGGCGACCGCGGCGCGCACGGAGACTTCGACGATCGGGCCAAACGAGGCTCGGTCGAGCTGTGGGCGCGGACGCACGCCGGCAAGCTTGCGGCGGGCCTCGGCGCCGCAGCCGCGATCGCGCTGCTCGCGCGCCGCGGGGACGTGCGGTCTTCCGGTTGATAGAACAGGGACGTGGAAGTGATCGCGAAAGACGGCGCGCGCCTGCACGTGATCGAGCAGGGTAAGGG
>VBLM01000447.1 GCA_005879095.1 Deltaproteobacteria bacterium | reverse complement strand
CCCACACCATCCGCTGCGACTTGTCGACGTAGAAAGCGAGCGCGTCGGTGAGATCGAAGGAGCCGTAGATGGCGAGGTTGATGAGCGCGCTGCGGTCGCGCATGATGTCGGCGAAGAGCACGCCGCCCGAGCCGACCGGCGCGAAGCCGACGCCCGCGCCGCCGATGGCAGCGCCGCCGCCCTCGATGCGCCAGTTCTTGCCGACGTCGTACGGGTTGTAGCTCGGCGCCTGCAGCGGGATCGGCTCGTCGGGGAAGCCCTGCGGCTTGTCGAGCGTGGCCAGGTAGCTGGGCGGGATCGCGTCCTGCTCGTCGGTGGAGAGCATCGCGGTGCTGAAGATCTCGAAGAGCCGGAAGCGCGCCCCGTACCAGGCCACCGCGTAGAGGCCGTTGGGCGAGAGTCCCGGGGCGCTGCCCCACGCGCCGCCGCCGCCGACCGCGGTTGCGAAATCGGTAATCCGCTTGATCCGGCCGTTTTGCAAAAACCAGAGATCGTTCTTGCCGCTCGCGTCGCTGGTGAAGACGACCGCGCCGCCGTCCAGCACCAGCGGCTTGCGCTGCTCGACCGGCGAGTCGGTGAGGCGCGTGCGCGCGCCCGTCACCGGGTCGATGCGGAAGAGGTTGTACGAGCCGCTCTCGGTCGCGTCGCTGGCGTAGACGATTCCGTCCTCGCCCCAGGCCAGATCACGCTCGGAGTAAAGATCATCGGTGAGGCGGCGGACGTGGGGGTCATTGAGATTTGTATTGCGCGAATCGCGCAGATCGAGCGTGTAGATGTCGATCTTCCCGTCGCGATCGAGGCCGTAGAACGCGAGCTGCGAGCCGTCGGGACTGAAAGTCGGGTCGCCGGCCTCGATCAATCCGTCGCGGATCACCGGGATCACCTGCACCGGTCCGAGATCGAGATCGACCCGCGTGCGCGGGCTCTTCTCGTCCTTGCGCTCGCGGCGGCCCAGCGAGCGGATGCGCAGCACGTCGGAATCGCCCGACTGCGCGAACCAGGCGATGGCCGTGTCGTGCACCGCCATCACCGAGCGCAGGACCGGGTGCAGGCTCTCGGTGCCCGGATGCTGATCGATGGCGATCTCGCGCGCCGACGACGGATCGCGCCGATCGACCAGCACCAGCTTGGCGCGGCCCGTCTCGCGCTCGACGCCGCGGTAGAAGATGACGTTGCCGTCGCGCGAGCTGGTGAATGCGTCGAGCTCGTCCGGCAGCTTGAGCTCGGTGACGTCCGGCAGGTCCTGCTTGGCGTCGAGATACGTCTTCATCACCCGCTTGCGCGCCCAGGTCAGCCAGCGCGCGTTCATCTCCGCGGGCGACTCGCCGGCGACGTGCGCGAGCAGCTGCATGAATCCTTCGCGCGGCTCGCCGCGCCGCCCGCCTCCGCCGCCCAGCCGCGGGCTCTGATCGAGCACGCCTTGGATCACGCGCTCGCCGTACGTCTCGGAGAGGAAAACGAGCCGGGCCTGGCCGTACTTGTAGGTGTAGAGGTAGATGCCCGGACGATCCTCTTCCAGCGAAGGAAAGTCGTAACCGATCTCGCCCTGTGGATTGAGGACGATGTCGCGGAGGAACATCTCCGTCTCGCTGTCCATCTGCTGGTTGTGCGCGTAGTACTCGGCGAGCCCTTCGGTGAACCAGAGCGGAAACGCGCCGATGGTGCTCTCCATCCCCGCGCTCGCGCAGCGCTCGGCGACTTTCTGGATGTGGAACTGGTGCGTCATCTCGTGCGTGGAGACGAGCTTGAACATCCCTTTCTCGCCCGCGTACGGCAGCGACATGCGGAGATCCTGCGGGCTGGTGACGCCGAGCACGCCTTCCTGGACCTCGAAGACGTTGGTTTCCAGGAATTCTCGATACGTATTGTAGAGAATGTACGGAACCTTTACCGAGGGTTTGTACTGAAACCGATCGACCAGGTAGCGCCAGCTCTCGCGCACCAGTCCCGCCGCGATCCGCGCCACCGGGTATTCGCGATCGTAGTAGTAGAGCCGCACACCGGCCGAGCCGTCGTCGTCGAGGAAGTCGAAGTCGCGCCAGTTGTATTCGAAGTAGCGGACCAGGTTCTTCCCCGGCCGCTGCGGGATCACGTACGCCTCCTGCGTCCAGCCGATCGGCGCGCGCCCGGTCAGTTCCGAGAGCCGTCCGTGCTCCGCCCAGGGCAACGACAGTGTCGGCTGCGGCAGGAGGATTGGCGTGGCGAGAACTGTTGCGATTGTTGCTAGGAGCATCCCGCCATATTACCCCCGGCTTCGGGTCACGCGTTCGTGCGCCATGGTCGCGCGTGGAGACCGGAACACCTGCATCGGGGAGTAATAGAGGAAATTCGACACACGGCTGGTGTAGAGATCGGCGTAGTCCTCGACCTGCTCGCCGAACCGCGAGTTCTCGTTGCCTTCCTTGAAGACGAGGCCCCAGTAGGCGTTGGCGCCGGTTTCGAATCGCGACTCGACCTCGTAGCCCTCGCTCAAGGTGGCCTTGAACGCGCGGCGCAGTTTTTCCAGATCCTGCTTCTCGCGGATGCGGCGCGGCTCGAGATCGGGCGGCAGCGCTCCGCCCCGTTCGATCCGTCGATCGAGCGCATTGAGCAGCAGCTTGTGATGGTTGATCATGTCGTCGAGCCGGGTGCGCAGCGCGTCGAGCTCGTTCAGCCGCTGCACGTCCTGGGTGTGCTCTTCGATGTATTCGATCTCCTGTTCCAGCTCCTGCACGACGAAGCAGGTGCGCCACTGCGAAGCTTTCCGGTTGCGGATGATGTCGCCGTAGATGTGATCGCCGACGTAGAGGACGCTCTCGCCGGCGAAACCCGAGAGCCGCTCGAAGTCGAAGAGGTTTCCGCCCTCGTAGATCTTGCCGCGCTCGAGCGATTCCGCCTGCGGCCGCGCGATGCCACCGTTGGGGCTCAATTCGACGAACGGCTTGTGCTCGGCGAAGAAGGCCGGTTTCAGCGCCCCGACGACGACGAAGTCGAAGTAGTTCCGCCACGACGGGTATTCGGGCATGCGGCCGTCGAGCAGGAACGACATCACCGCGTCGGTATAATCGAGCAAAGAGTTAGTAAGTATAAAAAGCTTCTTCCCGCCGCTGCGCAGCTTGTGCAGCGCCGGAGCCAGCTCGGGATCGGGATTGATGAAGCGCGACAGATCCTTTCGCAGTTCCGTCTTCAGCGAGCCGTCGCGGTGCACTTCGTCGATGGCCTCGCGAGTGTCGTCGTAGAGCTTGTGGTAGTCGACCGTCTCGCCGGCGGCTTCCTTGGCCTCGATGATCTCGGCGTACAGGCACGCTTCCGGCAGGCTGAAGAGCGTGTCGATCCAGGCGAAGCGCGGCAGGCTGAGCCGGATCTTCTCGTTCGTCTGATAGAGCGCGCGCCGTTCGTCCAGGCTCAGCGCGCGCCGGCCGTGATAGCAGCGGCCGACGTGGTTGTGCCGGTCCATCTTGAAGATGTTGCCGAAATCCTTGTCGACCACCAGGCCGCGGATGACGAACTCGTGGTCGTACTTGAGCTTCTCGAGATAGGCCGGATAGCCGCGTTTCTCCACCAGCCGCGCCAGCGTCATGTGGAACGCGAGCTCCTCGATCTGCCGCATCGAGTAGACGGCGAGCGTGTAGTCCATGTCGAACCCGACCAGCGAGATCTCCTCCATCTTCAGCGCGCGGTTGGTATAGATCTGCCGGCTGTGCGCGAGCTCCAGCCCCTGGTGCTCGGGGTGGGTCAGAAGCCGTTGCAGCTCGGGGTCCCGCAGGACATCCTGCACGGAGTCGGCGGGCGATTTCG
>VBLM01000445.1 GCA_005879095.1 Deltaproteobacteria bacterium | reverse complement strand
AGCCGCAACGCTCGCCAGACGTCGCCCTGTCGCGCCGGCGGAAGCACGGTGAACCCGCGCGCTTCTGCAGCCGGCAGCGAAGGACCGAGAAAGGCGACGATCACAGGAGCTCCGAGAGGCGCAGCTCCGGCGCGATCACCTTCACCACGTGCAGCGGCCTGGAAGCGAGCTCGACGACCGCCGCGCGCCGAAGGGTCGGCAGCCGCCGCGCCGACGGCATGTCGCGCAATCGACGCACCGGCCGCGCGCGCTCGCACGCTTGCCGCAGCCCGCGTGGTTCAGGCGAATGGGCCACGTCCTCGCGCGCGCCGTGCATTTCCGTCAGCCGCGATTGCGCCGCCTCGAGGAGCGCGCCGATCACTGCGCGCTCGGGACGAAGAGCGCACGCATATCCGGCGGTGAGCGGGACTGGTCCCTGGTCGAGGTCGACGAGCAGCGCGCCCGCCACCGGCAACTCGCGAGCCGACAGATCGAACACGTGCGCCTCCAGCCGCGCCTCGCGAAGCCGTTGCCAGAGCGGCAGCGACGACGCGTCGAGCTTGCGCGTGGAAATGGCTTCCCGCGTCCAGCCGTGCGGCAGCGTGCGGGCGAGCTGATCGCGCTCCAACGCTTCCAGCACCGCGTGCTGCAGCGCCAGCCGCGCCAGCGGATGCGCGCCCATTCCGTTCGTGCTCCAACGAAACACGGCAGGGCCGAGCGGCGCACGTCCCTGCGGAGGGCAATACACGGCCTGCGCCGGAACCAGCGCGCCGCTGGTCGCGCGGACCCAGGCGATGCGCGTCTCCCGCGACCAGAGACGCGGCGCGACGAGATCGTTTGGGTACAAAACATTCTCGCCGGACAGGGCGAGCTCCGACACCGAGCCATGGATCAATCCGTGCGGCCGCTCCGCCGCCCACAATTCCGCCGCCTCCGACAGCGCCGACGCGCGCGCCTGCTCCCAGCTCTCGCCCTTCCCGTTCGATATTTGGAGCACGTGCCCGCCCGGCCGCACCGCGCAGGCCACCTCGACTCCCGAACGATCGAGGCCGGTCACTCGCGCGACGCGCGTCACTCCCAGCGCTCGCTGCACGGCATCGATCGGCATCGGGCGCGCGAAACTACCATCTCAGTTATGCTGCGCGCATGGAGATCGCCGAATTCCGCGCGCAGACCCGCGCCGAACAGGTCGGTCCGTTGTACAACGGTCTCCTGCACTTCGGCTTCGTCAATGCCCTCGCGCTCTCGGTGATCGCGTACGCCGCGATGCAGCTGCAGCACCCGCGCTGGGTGCTGCTCACCGTTCCGATCACCTTCCTCTACGCCAACCTGGTCGAATGGCTCGCCCACCGCGGCCCGATGCACAAACCGCGCCGCTTCCTCCAACTTGTCTACCAACGCCATACATTGATGCACCACAACTTCTTCACCCACGACGCGATGCAGCTCGAGAGTACGCGCGACTTCAAGATGGTGCTCTTCCCTCCGGTGCTGCTGCTCTTCTTCTTCGGGCTCTTCGCGCTCCCCATCGGCCTGCTGCTCAAAGCGCTCGCCGGAACCAACGTGGCTGCGCTCTTCGTCATCACCGCGATGGCGTACTACCTGCTGTACGAGTGGATGCACCTCGGCTACCACCTCGGCCTCTTCGGCAGCCTGCGCCTCCACCACCAGGCGCACCACGATCCGCGCAACATGTCGAAGACCAACTTCAACATCACCTTTCCCATCTGCGACCGGCTCTTCGGCACCGACGAGCCATGAACGTCGAGTCGGCAGCGCGGATCAACCTGCGCTGGATCGTACGGCTGCGCTGGGGCGCGGTGGGCGGACAGGTGATCACCATCCTGCTGGCGGGCCGTTTTCTCGACAGCCCGCTGCCGCTCGGAGCCATGCTGGCGGTGTGCGGGGCGCTCGCGCTCGGCAACGTGCTGGTGCAGGTGTGGCTCGACCAGGGAGGGCGTCCGACCGACCGCGCCTGCGCGCTCAACCTGCTCGCCGACATCGCCGAATTGACCGCGCTCCTCGCGTTGTCGGGCGGCCGCGAGAATCCGTTCGCGGTTTTATACCTGGTCCACATCACCATCGGCGCGGTGATCCTGCCCGCCCGCTGGAGCATGTTCGTCGCCGCCTGCAGCGTGATCGCGCTGAGCGCACTCCAGATCCTGCCCGCGCACGAGCTCATCCTGCGGGGAGACACGACGGCACTGCACCTGCGCGGGCGCTTCGTCGCCTTCGTGGTGGCGGCGGCGTTCATCTCCACCTTCTCTCTCCGGATGAGCGAATCGCTGCGCAAGCGCGGCGAAGAGCTCGATCGCGCCCGCTCCGACGCCGAGGCCGCCGAGCGCCTCGCCGCGCTGGGCACGCTCGCTGCCGGCACCGCGCACGAGCTGAACACGCCCCTCGGCACCATCGCCATCCTCGCCGGTGAGCTGGCCGCGCAGCTCGACGGCGACCGGCGCGCCGAAGCCGAAGAGATCCGCAAGCAGGTCAAGCGCTGCAAGGAAATCATCAGCACCATGCTCGCCCCGCGCGGCGGCGCCGACGTCGAGGAGGCGAAGGAGTTCGAGGTCGCGCCGGTGCTGGAAGCCGCCGTACGACGCTGGCAGGAGGGACGCCCCGGGCCGCAGCCGCAGCTGGCGGTCGATCCTCGCGCGGTGCGCGCGCGGGCGAGGCTGCCGGTGCGCGCCTTCGAGCAAGCGATCGCGAATCTCCTCGACAACGCTGCGGAGGCGACCGAAGGCCGCCCGGCCCGCGAAGTGCGCGTCTCGCTTTCCCGCTCGCGCGATGAGCTGCACCTCACCATCGCCGACAACGGCGTGGGAGTGCCGGAGCCGCTGCTGCGCCGGATCGGCGAGCCGTTTTTCACCACCAAGGAGCCGGGCCGCGGAGCGGGCCTCGGGCTCTATCTCGCCCGCCACGTGGTCGAGCGCGAGGGCGGCGAAATGCGCGTCGAATCCGCCGAGGGCCGCGGCACCCGGATCACGCTGACCGTTCCGGAAGCGTGATAAAAAGTGACCGATGCGAATCCTCATCGTCGACGACGACGAGTCGTTTCGCCTCGCGCTGCGCAACGCGTTCGCGCGCCGCGGATACGACGTCTCGCTGGCGGGATCGCCTGGCGAGGTCGACTCGGCGTTGCGGGAAGGCGCGCCGCAATACGCGGTCGTCGATCTGCGGATGCCCGGCGGCTCGGGCCTCGAGGTGGTCCGCCTGCTGCGCGCGCTGACGCCGCCTCCGCAAGTGGTCGTGCTCACCGGCTACGGCACCATCGGAACGGCGGTGGAGGCCATCCGCCTCGGCGCTTCGAACTACCTGAACAAGCCGGCCGACGCCGACGAGATCGAGGCCGCGCTGCAAGGCAAGCGGCCGCCGCCGATGACGGAAGTGCCCTCGCTCGATCGACAGGAATGGGAGTACCTGAACCGCATCCTCGCCGACTGCGACGGCAACATCTCGGAGGCGGCACGGCGGCTGAAGATGCATCGCCGCACGCTGCAGCGTAAGCTGCAGAAACATCCCCCAAAGGTGTGACCATGAACCGCACGCAGTTCATCGAGCATGCGGGCCGACGCATCGTCTATATGAACTTCGCCGGCGTGGACGACGTCGAGGAAGGGCTGCGCGTCATCGAGCAGGCCCGGCTCTTCGTCGCGGCGCAGCCGAAGCAGAAGAACCTCCTGACGCTGGTGAACGTCGAGAAGTCGAAGTTCGACGATCGCATCGTGCAAGCTCTGAAGCAGCTCGCGAAGCACGATCAACCGTGGGTGATGGCGGGCGCGGTGGTGGGCATGTCTCCGCTGCAGCGGGTGATCTACCGGGTGATCAACGCGTTCAGCGGCCGCCGCCTGGCCGCCTTCGAGACGGTCGAGGAAGCGAAAGCCTGGCTGGTCCGCCAGACCCAGCCGGTTCCCGAGGTCCCGCCTCCCCCTCCGCCGGGATAGCAAGAGCCGGGCCGGTGTGTTATCTGCACCGCCCCTTATGATTCAGGTTCAGGACGTTACAAAGGCATTTGCCGGAAAGAAGCTGTTCGAGAACGTCAGCACGGCGTTCCCGCCAGGGCGCCGATACGGCCTCACCGGCCCGAACGGCGCGGGTAAGACCACCTTCATGAAGATCCTCGCCGGCGATCTCGAGCCCGACGCCGGCGTCATCTCGCGTCCCAAGCGATTTTCAGTCCTCAAGCAGGACCAGTACGCGTTCGAGGAAAAACGCGTCATCGACACCGTGCTGATGGGCAACGCCATCCTCTGGGAGGCGATGCAGGAAAAGGATCGCCTGCTCGCCAAGGCAGATCTTTCCGACGAAGACGGCTCGCGGCTCGGCGAGCTGGAAGGCGTGATCGCGGAAGAGGACGGCTACTCCGCCGAGGCGCAGGCCGCCACCCTGCTCGATGGCCTCGGCGTCTTCGAGCAGGACCACCTGTTCGGAAAGCCGACTGCGCTGCTGCTCGACGAGCCGACCAACTCGCTGGACCTCGACTCCATCCACTGGCTGGAAGACTTTCTCCTGCAGTACGAGGGAACGCTGGTGGTGATCTCGCACGACCGCCACTTCCTCAATGCCATCTGCACGCACATCGCCGACATCGATTACGAAACGATCATCACCTACACCGGCAACTACGACGACATGGTGCGCGCGAAAGCCCAGGTGCGCAGCCGGATCGAGTCGGAGAATGCCGACAAGATGAAGAAGCGCGCGCAGCTGCAGGAGTTCGTCGCGCGGTTCTCCGCCGGCACGCGCGCCTCGCAGGTGCAGAGCCGCATCAAGCAGCTGGAAAAACTGTCCGTCACCGACATGAAGAAGTCGAACATCGCCCGGCCGTTCATCAAGTTCGAGCAGAAACGGCCGAGCGGAAAGCAGACGCTCACCATCGAAGGATTATCGAAAGGATTCGATAAACCTCTGTTTACCAACTTCTCGGCGTTGATTACCAAAGGCGAGAAAGTCGCGGTGGTCGGGCGCAACGGCGTGGGCAAGACCACCTTCGTGCGTTCGCTGATCGGCCAGCTGACGCCCGATACCGGCAAGGCGACATGGGGTCACGAGGCGCAGATCGGATACATGCCCCAGGACGTGAAGCCGATCATTCCCACCAACACCACCTGTTTCGATTATCTGCACGACATCGATCCCAGCGCGGGCAACGAGGAGATCCGCGGCCTGCTCGGGCGCATGCTCTTCCGCGGCGACGAGGGCATGAAGCCGACCAAGGCTCTGAGCGGCGGCGAAGCCGTGCGTCTGCTCTTTTGCAAATTGATGCTGGTGAAACCGAACGTGCTGGTCCTCGACGAGCCGACCAACCATCTCGACCGCTCGGCGAGGGGCTGGCGAACTATCCCGGCACCGTCGTCTTCGTCGCGCACGACCGCGATTTGATCGACAACGCGGCCACGCGCATCTTCGCCTTCCACCACGGCGGGATGGAAGACTTCGCCGGCGGATACGAGACGTTCCTCGAGAAGCACGGCGGCTTCATCGACGCGCACTGACCTACTTCAGCCGGCGGTAGAGCGCCCCGGCGTGCATATAGAAGATGTAGTTGTCGTCGACGCGCGGGCCGTACCAGTACGTGTCCGCCGACTTCTCGATCGCCGTCCAGCCGCTGCCGTCCGCATTCGCGCGGAACAAACCCTGGTTGCTGCCGCCGCCGCCGTCGCGCCAGGTCCAGTATGCGACCTTGGCATTCACGTCGAGCTCGAGCGGCCCGAAAATGAAGTTGCCGCGCGGGTTACCGGTGTTGAGCTGATGGAAATCCCCGCCGGCTTTCGCGCGCGACCACGTGTCGCCGTCCACGTTTCGGTAATAGAGATTGTCGAAATCGACCTTCACTGCCAGCGGCACGCATGTGCCGCACTGGACCGGCATGTCGCTCGGGCCGCCATTGCGCGGCACGCGTCCGATGCCGTGTTGATCGGTCCACCACACGTTCTGCGAATCGATCGCGATGGCGCCGCTCGGATGCGAGTTGGTCGTGACCAGCGCCGTGGCTGCGCCGCCGGAAGAGCTGCCGGTGAAGATCCGCTGACATCGTGACCGAGCACGTGGATGCCGTTCCCGTGCATGCTCCCGACCATCCAGCAAAGACAGCACCGGCCGCCGCGACGGCGGTCAAGTTCACCGTCGAACCGAGTCGGAAGCTTGCCGAGCACGTCGCGCCGCAGTCGATGCCCGTCGGCGACGATGGCGTTGAAGCAGCACCCATTGCTGTTGACCAGCATCGGCGTGCCGCCCGCCTTGGGCACTGACCAGAGCCCGTAGACGTTGTTGCCATACCGCGCGTAGAAGACCGAGGTCGAGTTGATGGCGATCGCGTTGCTGTTGGTCCCGTCCGCGCCGGCGAGCATCAGGACCTCGTTCTCGAATTTCGCGCTCGCCGATACGTTCTGCGTCACCGTCATGCTGCAGGTCGCGCCCGATGCCGCGCATGCGCCCGCCCAGCCCATCATCCGCGCGCCGCCGTTCGCCACCGCGTTGAGCGAGAGCACGGTGCCGGCCGCGACCTGGGCGCTGCATGCGCTGCCCGGGCAATCGATGCCGTTTCCGCTGATCCGGCCCGGACCGGTCACGCTGACCGTGACGGAGAACATCTGCGGAGGCAGCGCGTCGAACCTCGCCGAGACGTGCGCGTCGCTGCTCATCATCACCACGCAGCCGCCGGCGCCATTGCATACGCCGCTCCAGCCCGAGAAGGCGTAGCCGGCATCGGGCACCGGGGCGAGGCTGACCTGCGTGCCTTCGTCGTACCTCGCCGAGCACGTCGCGCCGCAGTCGATGCCCGAAGGAGTGGAGCGCACGCTCCCATGCCCGTCGACCAGGACCGTCAGCGCGTGGCGAACGGGAGGAGGCGGCGGACGGGTGAAGACGGCGCTGACCGACGCGTCCGCGTCGAGCGACAGGTCGCACGCCTGACCGCTGCACGCGCCGCTGAAGCCGTCGAAGCTCGCTCCGGAATCGGCCGTTGCCGTCAACGAAAGCTTCGTTCCTTTGGCGAACCGCTGCGTGCAATCGCCGCGGCACTCGATGCCCTGCCCGCGCACGGTCCCCTCGCCGGCGACGTGGATCGCCAGCACGATCTGCTGCGGCGACGTGTTCTCCGCCGGCGGTTGCTGCGCCTGGTGTCCTCCACAACCCACAGCGACCGCCGCCACGCCCGCCCACCAAGAGCGCATAGGCCCCCCTCGTCCCAGTACAAGTTCGCAACCGTTCGTTGCGGTCGCAATGGACCGTGCAGCCGGGCGGGCGCACCCTGGTGTAGAACGAGGGACATGGCGGACCCGCAGCGCATCGCGATCGTCGGACTGGGGCTGATCGGCGGCTCGCTCTCGCTGGCGCTGCGGCGCTC
>VBLM01000444.1 GCA_005879095.1 Deltaproteobacteria bacterium | reverse complement strand
AAACTAACAGCTTTTGTGCGAAATAGACCCGCCGCTCTTTCGTGGAGAGCCAATGACCCGCTACTGCTTCGTTCTGCTTGCCGCAGCCTGCGCGACCTCACCCGCCCCTCAGACGAAAAAAGAGCCGGAAGTCGCCGGCAAGAGCATCGAGAGCACCGATCTCGATCGCGCCGCCGATCCGTGCGGCGATTTCTTCCAGTTCGCCAACGGCGCCTGGCGGGCCGCCAACCCGATCCCGGCGTCGATGCAGAGATGGAGCCGGCGATGGCAGGCCGGCGAGGTCAACAAAGAACGGCTCCGCGACATCCTCGAAGAGCTGTCCAAGGGCCACTGGCCGGGGGGCAGCATCGAGCAGCAGGTCGGCGATCACTACGCGTCGTGCATGGATCAGGCCGCGGTCGATGCGGCGGGCGTGAAGCCACTGGCCGCGCTGTTCGCCGAGATCGACGCGATGCAGAACGCGGCCGACGTGCAGAAGATGATCCGCCGTCTGCACGATCTCGGCGTGCCGGTGCCGTTTGGATTCGCGTCGTTCACCGATCAGCACCAGCCGACGCGCACCATCGCGCAGGTCTTTGCCAGCGGCCTCGGGCTGCCCGATCGCGACTACTACGTGAAGACCGAGCCGCGCTTCGTCGAGGCGCGCGAGAAGTATCGCGCCCACGTCCAGCGCGCGCTGGAGCTCGCCGGACGGCCGGCGCCGAAAGACTCCGCCGACGCCATCTTCGCGCTCGAGACGCGACTGGCGCAGAACTCGCTCGACAACGTCGCGCTCCGCGATCCGCACAACACCGACCACCTGATGCCGTTCGCCGAGCTGGCGAAGAGCTCGCCGCACATCGACTGGAACGCGTACTTCGACAGCGCGCACCTCGGACGGCCGGACATCAACGTGACCGAGCCGAAGTTCGTCGCGGAGGTCGACCACGAGCTGCAGACGCTGCCGATGCCGGCGTGGCGCGCGTATCTCTCCTGGCAACTGCTCGACTCGGCGTCTCCTTGGCTGGCGAAGCCGTTCGAAGACGAGTGGTTCGCCTTCAACCAGACCTACCTGAATGGCGTGAAGGAGATGAAGCCGCGCGCCACGCGCTGCGCGGAGAACGCCGATGCGCTCCTCGGCGAAGCGCTGGGCCGCAAGTACGTCGAGCGGTACTTCCCGCCGGCGGCGAAAGCGCGGATGACGGAGCTGGTGCGCAACGAGCTGGCGGCGTTGAAGGAGATCATCCGGGGCCTCGCCTGGATGGGGCCGGAGACGAAGAAGAAGGCGCTGGAAAAGCTCGCCACGTTCAATCCGAAGATCGGCTATCCCGACAAGTGGAAGGATTACTCGTCGGTGAAGATCAGCCGCCCCTCGCTCTGGGCCAACGAAGAGGCCGGGCGCAGGTTCAACGTCGACGACGATCGCGCGCAGATCGGAAAGCCCACCGACCGCGGCCGCTGGGGAATGACGCCGCCGACGTCGAACGCGTACTACAACCCGCTTTTGAATGAGATCGTCTTTCCGGCCGGAATCCTGCAGCCGCCGATGTTCGATCTGGCCAACGTCGACGCGGTGAACTACGGCTCGATCGGCTGCGTGATCGGGCACGAGATCAGCCATGGGTTCGACGATCAGGGCGCGCAGTTCGACGCTCTCGGACGCCTGGAGAACTGGTGGACGGAGAAGGACCTGCAGGAATTCCGGAAGCGCACGCAGTGCGTGGTCGATCAGTTCGAGGGCTACTTCATCGAGCCCGGCATCCACCACAACGGAAAGCTGGTGTTGGGCGAATCGATCGGCGATCTGGCCGGCGCGCGCATCGCGTATCGCGCGTACATGAAGTCGCTGGAGGGAAAGCCGCGGCCGCCGAACGTCGACGGGTTCACGCCCGAGCAGCAGTTCTTCGTCGCCTGGGGGCAGGCGCGCGGCGACGCCATCCGGCCGGAGACACAGCGGCTGATGGTGCAGAGCGATCCGCATCCGATCGCGAAGTTCCGCGTCATCGGGCCGCTCTCGAATCTGCCCGAGTTCCAGCAGGCGTTTTCCTGCAAGGCGGATGCGCCGATGGTGCGTAACCCTCGTTGCGACGTTTGGTAGTTACTTGAGAGGGAAGGTGCGGAGCACGGTATGCTTCGCGCCGTTCGGGCCGAGGACGCTCTGCACCAGCGCGATTTCACGCGCGGCGAAACGGGCGAGCTCGTTTTTCGGCACCGCTTCGAGCGCACGGCGCGCGTCCCTGTCGCCGCGCGGTTTCACGCGGCCGATCGTCAGGTGCGGCTTGAATGGCCGATCGTCGAGCTTGAAGCCGCTTTGGCGGAGCGCCGTGCAGAGCTTGTCGGCCAGCTCGCAGAGCGGCGTTTTTCCCTCCGAGACGCCGAGCCAGAGAACGCGCGGCCGGCCGAGGCTGGGGAACGCGCCGCGGCCTTCGATGGCGAGCTCGAATTGCGGAAGATCGGCGACCGTCTGCGCGGCAGCTATCGCGTCCTCGAGCTTTTCCGTCTCACCGAGAAATGCCAGCGTGAAGTGCAACTGCTCGACGCGCGTGAAGGAGACGCCTTCCGTCGCGCGAAGAAATGGCGCCAACCGCTCCTTGACGCTTTCCGGAAGCTGCAATGCAAAGAAGAGCCGCATGCGTTATCCATGCAGCCTCATGCGGTCGAATCGGCGCAGCGATGGCGCGCGGCGCGGAGTTTGCCGAGATCTACGTCGAGAAGGCGACCAGCACGGCTGTCTCGCTCGATGAAGGCAAGATCAAGAGCGCGCAATCGGGATCGGTGACCGGCGTCGGCGTGCGCGCGATCCGTGGCGCGCAGGTCGGGTACGCGTATTCCGACGACCTCGACGAGCCCGCGCTGTTGCGCACGGCGCAGACGGCCGCGCTGATCGCCGACGGCAATCGCGAGCCCGGCCCGGTGAACATGGCGCGCAAGCCGCTGCCGACGTACTACCAGGTGCGCACGCCGCTCGCGGACGTCGACGTCGCGCGGAAGATCGAGTTGGTGAAAGCCGCTGACGCAGCGGCGCGCGCATATGACAAACGGGTGAAGCAGGTCACGGGCGGGTACGCAGATCAGACGCGCGAGATCCTCGTCGCGAACACGCTCGGGCATCTCGCGGAGGATCGACAGGACCTGTGCCGGCTCGGCGTGCAGTGCGTCGCGTTCGGGCGCAGGAACGAGCGTCGCACCGGGTTCTACGGCGGCGGCGGGCGTGTCGATTTCCGTTTCTTCGAGGATTTCTCGCCCGCGCACGTCGGTCGCGAGGCGGCGCGCCAGGCCGTCGCGACGCTCGGCGCGGTCCCGGCGCCGGCCGGTCCGCAGACGGTGGTGCTCGCGCCGGGATGGAGCGGGATCCTGTTGCACGAAGCGGTCGGACACGGGCTCGAAGCCGATTTCATCCGCAAGGGCACGTCGCTCTTCACCGGGAAGCTCGTCGAGAAGGTCGCGAGCGAGCTGGTCACGGTGATCGACGATGGCACGGTCGCCGGCGGGCGCGGATCGATCAACGTCGACGACGAAGGCAATCCCGGCGAACGCAAGGTGCTGATCGAGAGAGGCGTGTTGCGCGGTTACCTCTACGATCATCTGAACGCGAAGCTGACGGGCCAGAAGTCGACCGGATCGGGCCGCCGCCAGAGCTTCCGGCACGCGCCGCTGCCGCGCATGACGAATACTTACCTGGCGCCAGGCGATCAGACGCCGGAAGAGATTCTCGAGGGCGTGTCGCGCGGACTCTATTGCCGCCAGTTCGGCGGCGGGCAGGTCGATATCTCCAACGGCAATTTCGTTTTCGAAATTTCCGAAGCCTATCTGATCGAAAATGGCGAGCTGACCAGACCGGTGAAGGGCGCGATGTTGATCGGTGTCGGGCCCGAAGTTTTGAAAAATGTCTCCGCGGTCGGCAGCGACGCGTCGCACGATCCGGGCCTCGGCACCTGTGGAAAGGACGGCCAGAGTGTGCCGGTCGGGGTCGGATTGCCGACGGTGCGCATCGACAACCTGACGGTCGGAGGCACCGGCGCATGAAGCTGGCCGACGTCTGCGAACAGCTGGTCAAGCTCGCGCGCAAGGCCGGCGCCGCCGAGGCCGAAGCCTACGCCGAGCGCACGCGCGATTCGTCGGTGCGCGTCCGCGACGGAGAAGTGGAAGAGTTGCACCAGGCGTCGTCCAAGGGCGTCGGGCTGCGGGTGATCATCGGGAAGCGGCTTGGATTCGCGTATGGGACGGATTTCTCGAAAGATGGTTTGCGCGCGCTCGCCGGCCGCGCGGTTGCATTGTCGAAAGGCGCGGCGCGCGACGAGGCCAACGCGTTGCCCACGAAACCGGGCGTCGGCGCGGTGGTGGGCGAATTCGATCCGGCGATCGAGGCGATCTCGCCCGAATGGAAGTTGCAAGCGGCGCGCGCTGCCGAGCGCGGAGCGCGGGCCGAGGATGCGCGCGTTCGCAAGTTCGACTCGACCGGCGCGGGCGATTTCCTCTCGCAGTCGGCGATCGCGTCGTCTCGCGGGGCGTACGGCGAGTCGCGCGCGTCGTACGCGTACGTCTATTGCTCGCCGGTCGCGGAAGCGGACGGACAGCTGCAGACGGCGAGTTGGTCGGACACACGGCGAAGCCTGCGCCGCTTGCAGGATCCGGAAGAAGTCGGCCGCGTCGCGGCGCGGCGCGCGGCCCGGATGCTCGGCGCGCGCAAGCCGAAGACCGTACGCGCTCCGGTCGTGTTCGATCCGCAGATGGCGGCCGGCTTCATCGACGGCCTCGCCGGCGCGGTGAACGGGCTGCTGGTGCACAAGAAGAGCAGCT
>VBLM01000446.1:462-3128 GCA_005879095.1 Deltaproteobacteria bacterium | reverse complement strand
CGCACCGCCTCCATCAGCGCCGCGATGTTCCATTTCCTGTCGACCGGCATGAGGCGCGCGCGCTGCTCGTCGGTCGTCGCGTTCAGGCTGACTGCCAGCTTGACCTGCGTGTCCTGACCGAATCGCACGATGTTGGGCACCAGGCCGGAAGTGCTGACCGTGATGCGGCGGTGGCTGATGTTGAGACCGTCCTCGTGCTGGAGCAGCTCGAGCGAGCGCATCACATTCGCGTAGTTGTGCAGCGGCTCGCCCATCCCCATGAAGACGAGGTTGGTGAGCGGCTTGTCTTTCAGGTCCGCGTTGACGCGATGGACCTGGTCGACGATCTCGCCCGCGGTCAGGTTGCGGATGAGACCCATGGTCGCCGTCATGCAGAAGCCGCAGCCCATCGCGCAGCCGACCTGCGTGGAAAGACAGAGCGTGCGACGGATGCCGGTGCCCTCGTCCTCGTCTTCGACGTCGACATCCGGCATGTAGACGGCCTCGATCAGCTTGCCGTCCTGCGTCCGCAGCCGGTACTTGCGAGTGCCGTCGACGGACTGCTGGACCGCGTCGATGCCGAGCGTCGAAAGCCGCGTCTCTTTGGCGAGCCGGTCACGGAAGGGCTTCGGCAGATCGGTCATCTCCTCGAGCGACGCCGCCCCGCGCTGGTGCAGCCAGCGAAAGAGCTGCCGCGCGCGGTACGGCTTCTCGCCCATCCGATCGACGAGCGTCGACAGCTCTTCGAGAGAGAGCGACCGCAGATCAGGCCGCGCCGTATCTTCGTTCATCAACGGGAGCATCAGTGCACTTTGTCGGGCGGAGGCACGAGCGGCGCGTTGTGCTGCGGTCCGGTCGCTGCGGCGCCGGGCGCGGGCTTGCGGGCGATCTCCACCTTCTGCACCCGCCGATCGTCCGCCGCCTTGACGGTGAACGTCAACCCGCCCCAGACGACCAGCGAACCAGCCGGCGGCACGCGCCCCGCGGTCGCGGTGAGAAAGCCGCCCAGGGTCTCGTAGTCGCCGCCCTCGGGAAATTCGATGCCGAGGTGCTCCTCGAGATCGCGGATCGAGACCTGCGCGTCGGCGAGGATCACGCCGTCCGAGAGAACTTTCAGTTTCTTGTCCTCGATGTCGCTCTCGTCGTGGATCTCGCCGACGATCTCCTCGACCACGTCCTCGAGAGTGACGATCCCGCTCGTGCCGCCGAACTCGTCGACCACGGTCGCGAGGTGCGTGCGCCGCTTCTGCATCTCGGTCAAGAGCCGCGAGACCTTCATCGCCTCGGGCACGAAGAACGGCTTTCTCAGATATTTCGGCAGCGAGAACTGCCCCGGCGCGATGCCCTTCTTCACGTCGGCGAGCAGGCTCTTCACGTAGAGCACGCCGATGATCTCGTCGAGGCTGTTGCGGTAGACGGGAATCCGGGACAGCTCGCTCTCGGTGACGAGCTTGAGCGCCTCGTCGTACGACGCGGTCTCTTCCAGCGCCACCACCTGCGTGCGCGGGATCATGATCTCCTTGACCAGCACCTCGGTGAAGGCCAGCACGCTGGAGAGAAGCTGCTCGCGGACCTTGTCGATCGAGCCGTGCTTGGCGCCCATCTCGATCAGGTACCCGAGCTCCTGCGAGGTGACCGAGTCGACGGGCGCCTCATCCGAACCGGTGGCGCGGGCCAGCGCGCGCGGGAGCTGCACGAAGAGCCACGCCAGCGGATAGAGGATCCAGTACACCAGCGCGACGAGCGGGATGATGAAGACCGCGAACCCGCTTGCGTGGCGCTTGGCGAACGTCTTGGGCGTGATCTCGCCGAAGAGCAGGATGATCACCGTGGTCAATCCAGTCAGGAGCGCGAGCGCGTGCGAGGCGCCCATCTCGTCGGCGATCAGCGCGGTCAACGAGCCCATGCCGACGTTGACCAGCGTGTTGCCGAGCAGGAGCGCGGAGAGGATGCGGTCGGGGTGCTTCTGCCAGAGCCTGAGCAGGCGGGCGCGGCGCCCGCCCGAGTCGATCAGCGCGCGGACGCGTGCCTCGCCGAGCGCGGTGAGCGCGGTCTCGGAAGAGGAAAAGAACGCCGACCCGACGAGGGCGGCGGCGAGGGTGATCCACTGCCAGGCGGGGACCAAAGTCTTGGGATTCTAACCGTACGGCGGTCTTGACGCAGCGGGCCAAGCGCTTACTTGCGGCCGGTCCACTCGTACCTGACGAGGTCGGTCTGGGCGAAGAAGTAGGCAATTTCCATACGTGCGTTCTCCGTCGAGTCCGAACCGTGCACGCTGTTCGCCTCGATGCTCTTCGCGAACAGCTTGCGGATGGTGCCCTCGGCCGCGTTGGCGGGGTTGGTCGCGCCCATCACTTCGCGGTTCTTCGCCACCGCGTTTTCGCCCTCCAGCACCTGGACGATGACCGGGCCCGACGTCATGTACGCGCAGAGCGACTTGAAGAACGGCCGCTCGCGGTGGACGGCGTAGAAACCCTCCGCTTCCTGCTGCGTCAGGTGCAGCATCTTCATCGCCACGGGCTTGAGGCCCGCCTCTTCGAACTTCGACAGGATCTTGCCGGCGACCGCGGACTGCAGCGCGTCGGGCTTCAGAATGCTCAGCGTTCTCTCGATGGCCATGGTGGGCGGCGCGATTAGCACAGCGGGCCTCTTGCCGCAACGCCATCAGAAGCGCGAGGAGGCGAGGC
>VBLM01000446.1:0-335 GCA_005879095.1 Deltaproteobacteria bacterium | reverse complement strand
GTAGAGCTTGACGCGGGGATGGTCCTTGAGCGGGTTGGAGAACTCGAACGCGTCGGTGGAGACTGTCAGGGCATCTTGGAGCAGGTGAAACTTGAGCCCGAAGCCACCCGTGTTCTCGATGATCCCGAATCGGCCGGAGATCGGCCCGTAGCGTTTCGCCATGTACGCGCTGAACTTGAGCTGGCGGGTGGTGACGAGCTGGACGTATTCGTCCGGGAAGTACGGATTTCCTGTCGCGGTCGGTGTCGGGAGCGGACACGGCCCGATGACGTTGGAGGGGCAGTTCTGCACTTTGGTGCGGGTGGTAACGCCGCGCGGGTCGTCGACGATCTCGA
>VBLM01000443.1 GCA_005879095.1 Deltaproteobacteria bacterium | reverse complement strand
TCACGCTGATGGAGGGGCGGCTGCGCAACCGGGCGGCGCTGGTGCGCGCGTACGCCGACCTGCCGCCGATCTTCTGTCAGCCGACGCTGCTCGGGCAGGTGTTGGTCAACCTGCTCTCGAACGCGGCCGATGCGGTCGCCGGCCGGTCCAATCCGCGCATCGCGCTGCGGGTCCGACGCGAGGACGGTCTGGCGCTGATCGAGGTCGAGGACAACGGCCCCGGCGTGCCCGAGGAACTCTCGACCCGGATCTTCGAGCCGTTCTTCAGCACCAAGGGCGACGCGGGGAACGGGCTCGGGCTGTGGATCTCGTCCGAGATCGCGCGCGTGCACGGCGGGACGCTGTCGGTGCACCGCGGGACGTCGGGCGGCGCGCTGTTCCGCCTCGCGCTCCCCATCGACGCGCGGATGCTCGAGGCCTCGCCTCCCAAGGAGCGCCAGTCTGCGCACGCCTGACGTTCAGCGGATGAGGCCGAACCGGCGGGCGACGAAATAGGCGACCAGCGCCACCAGCGCCCAGGTGACGATTTTCGAAATCAGCGATTCCGGTTTCTTCGGCCCGCTCCCCGCGACGTTTCGGATTCCGCCGCGCATGCGGCTCAAGAAACCGCCGCCGCCGGACGGCTCTGCGGCCGGCGCGGGCGCGGCCGGTTCGCGGTCGCGCCGCTTCTTCTTCTCGCGCCGCTTCTTCGACGTCGGCATCGCCGCCAGCGTACTACCGATTGGGCTGCTGGCGGCCTCTTCACGCGCTCAGCTTGAAGAGATAGCCGAGGCCGATCCCGAGCACACTCGTGTTGCGCAGCGATTCGTAGCGTTGGTAGAAGGCGCCCGCCGTCGCGAATCCACCGAACAGCGGCCAGCTTCCACGAGCCTCCCCGCGCCACCGGTTTCCGCCTTCGTTGGCGAGCATTCGATCCCAATGCGCGCCCGCTTCCAGGAAAGCCGGACCCGCGGCGATCCGCGCGAGAAGGCCGGCGCCGAGGCCGAGGTTCGAGTTAGTGACGCTCGAATTGTCGGAGGCGGTGAAGGCGATGTAATCGAGCGCCAGCGAAACGCGCGGGAGAAGGTCGATAGGACCGGCCTGGATGGGGAATTCCGCGTGCGCGTGCGACTGCAGCCACAGCCCGCCGCCGCCGAATGCGCTGACGACATCGACTTTGGAGATGAAGGGGCCGGAGGGACTGGTCAGGATCAGCCGGCCGCCGAAGAGCATGTCGGCGGTGTCGGGAAGATCCAGCGGGCCACGAAAGCCTCCTTCCGCGAGTGCGTAGGGCGGGCTTGCAGCGGCACAATATCGAAAAGTGAACGTTTCGAACAAGCCCACCCGAGATGCGACGCCGAGGGGGCGGCGCTAGAGTGCG
>VBLM01000442.1 GCA_005879095.1 Deltaproteobacteria bacterium | reverse complement strand
CTCCGATCGCGACTACACCACGTACCGCGAGCTGTACGGGACCATCTGCGCCTCGCTCTCGCCGCCCGATCTGATGATCTTCCTGAAATGCCCGGTGCGCACCTTGAAGAAGCGCATCCAGCAGCGCGGGCGGAAGATGGAGATGGAAATCCCGACCGCGTACCTGTCGGCGTTGAACAAGCTCTACGACGAGTGGCACGCCCGGTATTCTTTGTCGCCCGTGATCGAGCTCGACACGGGCTCTCTCGACTACTTGACCGACCTCGTCGATCGCCTCGACCTCTTCCGCCAGATCGAGAAGTACGTGACCTAGGCCGCCGGCAGCTGCAGTACGAATGTCGCGCCGCCGCCGGCTGTGTCCGACAGTTTGAGCGTGCCGCCGTGGGCCTTGGCGATGTCGCGAGAGGTCGACAACCCCAGGCCGTTGCCGCCCGGCCGGGTGGTGACGAAGCGCTGGAAGATGCGGTCGCGATCTTTTTCGGGAACGCCGGGCCCGTCGTCGGCGATGCTGACCTCGGCACGGCCCTCGGCGCCGCGGGCAGTCGTGATCGTGATCCGGGTCCGAGCGAAGTCGAGCGCGTTGAGCAATACATTCAGTAGAAGCTGGCGGATGGCGAACGGATCGGCGTCGACCCGCGGCGGCTCGCCGGCGGTCTGATCGACGGTCAGATCCTTCATCCGCGCCATCGGCCGGATCATCTGCAGCGCCTCGTTGACCAGCTCGTTCACGTCCTGCGGCCGGCGCGGCACCTTCTCGCCGCTCGAATAGCTGAGGAAGCTCTGCAGCTGCGCGACCGTCCGGCGCGTCTCGTTCTCCAGCTCTTTCAAATGCCGCGAAACCTTTTGGTCGACCTGCGCCCGTTCGGCCGCGGTCCGAGCCAGCTCGGCGAATCCGAGCACGACCGTCAGCGCGTTCTTCATCTCGTGCGCGAACCCGGCGGTGAGGAGGCCGACGGTACTCGTGCGCTGGGCGCGCTCCAGCGCGGTGCTGATCTCGGCCAGGCGCCGCTGCAGGCTCCACCCGGAAGCCACGCCGCCGATCGCGAGCAGCAGTACCGCCGCATAGAGCAGCCCGCCCAGGTTCTCGCCGCGCCAGAGCGAAACCACCAGCACGATGGTGGAGAGCAGGAAGATGATCGGCCCCCAGTACAGCGCCGCGACGGCGATCTTCCGCGCCCCCAGCGCGGCGAGGATTCCGGGAGAGGCAGGACGTCGTTTTTCGGGCGTCACGGGCACCGGCGCCATATAGCAGAAGTGGAGCGCGGGGCGGGTCTGATCGATCATGTCGCCATGCCGGTAAAGGGTCGCCGCATTTTGCTGTGTGTCGGGGGTGGGATCGCCGCCTACAAGGCGTGCGAGGTGGCCCGCCTGCTGGTCAAGGCCGGCGCGCAGGTCCGCTGCGCGCTGACGCCGGCGGCGCAGAAATTCGTCACCGGGTTGACGTTCCAGGCGCTCACGGGGCACCCGGTTGCGACCGACCTTTTTTCGGCCGAACAGGATCTGGCGGCCGGGCACATCGCGCTCGCCGACTGGGCCGAGATGGCCGTGGTCGCGCCCTGCACGGCGAATCTGCTCGCGCGGCTGCGGATGGGCCAGTCGAGCGATGCGCCGACGGCCGCTCTGCTCGCCATCACGCCGCGCCGCTGGCTGATCGCGCCGGCGATGAACGAAAAGATGTGGGCGAGCCCGGCGACGCAGGAGAACCTGCGCGTGCTGCGCGAGCGCGGCGCGCGGGTGGTCGGGCCGGCGACCGGCGAGATGGCGGAGCGATCGCATGTCGGGCCCGGGCGGCTGTCGGAGCCGCCGGAGATCGTCGCGGCGGTCGACGAGCTTCTCCGGCCGCCCGATCTCGCCGGCGTCCCGGTGCTGGTGACTGCGGGTCCGACGCGCGAGGCGCTCGATCCGGTGCGTTTTCTCAGCAATCCGTCGAGCGGAAAGATGGGGTACGCGCTGGCCGAAGCGGCGCGCGATCGGGGCGCGCAGGTGACCCTGATCGCGGGACCGACCGCGCTGCCGGATGTACGAGATGTGCAACT
>VBLM01000438.1 GCA_005879095.1 Deltaproteobacteria bacterium | reverse complement strand
GCCATAGGTCAGGCGTACGCAGTTCGAGTTGGAGTTGTGGTTGGCGTGTCGGGTTTACGCGCGCGTTCTTGTTCGAGAGCTCGAACGCACCCGTGAACCGGAACCACAACCACAACCCGGACCCGAACCGCGTACGCGTACGTTCTTCAATGAACGGTGCCGCGGCCGCGCGGCTGCTGCTGAGGCGCGACGAACTTGAGGCCGATCCCGCGCATCCCGCCTCGCGTCGAATCCGGCCGCGCGAAGTTGATGAAGCACTGGTATCGGACTTCGGCCTCCAGCGTCATCTCCGACCCGCCGTGCTGGGCCGCGAACGTCACCTTGACCCGCGTCCCCAGCGGGAACGGCTCGCGGGTCTCGACGAACATCCCGGTGTCGGTGATGTTGCGGCCGATCCCGCTGGCAACCCCTCGATCGCCCTCGAGAAATACCGGAAAAGCCTTGTCGAATCGGCCCACCGCCCCAGGCTTGGGACGCGGCGGCTCGTGCTTGTCAGTCCGGCTGGACATCGGTGGGAGGCGCTCCGCTGGCTGGATGCTCCACGGTAGGTGCGGGACCCACTACAGTCAAGGAAAGCACCCTTTGCGGGTACTTGCGGTGCACTTCTCGCGTCAAAGTCGCAAGCGTCTTACATTGCATAGGAGGGAGTCTCGATGAGGGGCCATCTCGGCGCGGTGCTCACCTCGGGTCTGGCGGCAGTGGCGCTGGCGCTCGCGCTGCTGCAGGCGATCGTCCTCGCCCACGGCGCGCCCCGCTATCCCGAGGTCACCGCCGCACGCTCCGGCACGAGCAACCGCTATTCGGTCCCCGGCGGCCGCTCCGGCATTCCGTTCATCCCCTTCGACAAGGCGCGTCCGCCCGATCCGGGCCAGACGCCGCAGCGGCAGCAGGAAGAGCATCGATCGCCGCCGCCTTCGCGGATGCGCGCCGTCCCGCCGCACCCCGGTCCGCAGCAGCCGCGCAAGCTCGCCGCCTGACTACTTGATGTGCGCGGAGACGTAGACCGTCCCCTGCCCGCGCTTGACGCGCAACAGCGGCGAGTCGCCCTTTTTCAGGCTCTTGACTGCCTTGCGGTAATCGGCGACCGAATTGATCGGCTGCTTGTGCACCTCGACGATCACGTCGCCCGGCTCGAAACCTGCCTCCGACCCCGGCGAGTCCGGCGCGACGTCGGTCACGACCACGCCCTTGGTTCCCGGATCGACCTGCGCCCGCCGCGCCAGCTGCGGCGTCAGGTCCTCGACCTGCAGCCCGAGCAGGTCGCCCTGCTCTTTTTCGCCGCTGCCCTGCGACGTGCTGCGGCCGCCCTGATCGGTCTCGTCGGGCCGGGGCGCAAGCTTCGCCTGGAAGCTCCTTTCCTTGCCGTCGCGCACCACGTCGAGCTTGACGGTCTGCCCGGGCGGCACCACACCGACGTCGCGGGTGAGCTGGTTGTTGTCGGCGACCGGCTTGCCGTTGAGCGCGACGACCACGTCGCCCGGTTTGACGCCGGCCTGAGCGGCCGGGCTGTCCTTGACCACGTCGGCGATGAGCGCGCCGCGGGTCGACTTGAGGCCGAGCTGTTCAACCATGTCGGCCGTGATGGCCTGCGGCTGCACGCCGAGGAACCCGCGTATGACCCGGCCCTTCTCCTTGAGCTGCGGTAGGATCTGCTTCACCACCGCGATCGGGATCGCGAAGCCGATGGTGTTGGCGCCGCTGATGATCGCCGCGTTGATGCCGACCACTTCGCCCTTCATGTTGAAGAGCGGCCCGCCCGAGTTGCCGGGATTGATCGAGGCGTCGGTCTGCAGGTAGTCCGAGTACGGCCCACCGAACTGGGTGCGCTCCTTGGCGCTGATGATGCCGGAGGTAACCGTGGCCTGCAGGCCGAACGGCTCGCCGATGGCCACCACGTAGTCGCCGACTTCGACGCTGTCGGAATCGCCCAGCGTGGCATACTTGAGATTGTTGACGTCCTTGCCCTCGATCTTGAGCAGCGCGACGTCGCTTTTCGGGTCGTTGCCGATCACCTTGGCGGAAAACTCACGGGCGCCGCCCGGCGCGCTCTCGTCGGTGATGACCTTGATCTCGTCCATCGGCCGGTACTTGCCCGGGCGCTGCTCGTCCTGGATCTCGACCACGTGGTTGTTGGTCAGGACGAGGCCGTCGCCGATGAGGAACCCGGAACCGAGGCCGTGGCGCTCCTGGTTGTCTGGCTGCTGCGGCTGGCCGAAGTAGCGGAAGAACCGCTCCATCGGATCTTCCTGCTCGCTGCCGTCGCTGTTGTCGTCATTCTCGTCGGGGGCGATGCGCGGACGGCTGCGCGGTAGACCGCGCTGCGCGACTTTCGGCTGGCGCGGCTTGAAGCGCGAGTTGACGTTCACCACCACCGGGCGAAGCTGCTTGATGAGCGGCGCCAGCGACGGCATGGGCCCGGCCTGTCGGACGGTCTCGGCGGTGCTCGGCGCGTTGGCGGCCTGCGCGTCGGCGGCGAAGATCGAGGACTCCGCCGCGCGATGCTCACAGGCCGAGACGAGCGGCAGCGCGGCGACAGCGGCCAGCGCGCCGGTGAGAAGAGCTGCGAGAACGGTAAAGCGGCGGTGCATGAAACCTCCAGTTGGGCGGCCGGCTACTCGAACAGCCGGCTGCCGCGAGCATTTCGCGCAATGCACGCAACTGTTTCGGAATTGAAACGAAGCGCGCGTGCGCGTCGGAGGGCAACGTAACCCCCCGACGGCGCGCGTCAAGCGAAGTTAGTAAGCGGAGTCGCCTTCGTCGGATTCCATCGGCGGCCGAAGCTCTTCGAGGCCGAGGCGGTGGCCGTCGCCGTCGAGGATCTGAACGCGCGCGGCGTAGAGCGAGTAATAAAGCAGCCAGCGCTCGGCGTCGCTCAGGCTGCCGGCCGGGAGGGCGTCGTCGATTTCGGCGAGCGTGAGAAATCCACGGCGGATGCCCTTGGTGAACAGGGCTTTGCGCGCCTTGTGCTCGCGGCCGATCTTCAGCGTCGACATCGCGTCCCCCGAATGCTAACCGCCGGCGTGCTCGGCCGCCGGTCCTTCCTTCTCCACTGGCAACGCGCCGTTCTCGGCCAGGATCCGCCGCAGCTCGTCGCCCTCGATGACTTCGGTCGCCAGGAGGCGCGCGGCTACCTTGGTCAGCGCGTCGCGATGGCGGCCGATCAGGTCGCGCGCCCGCTGGATGGCTTCGTCGACGAGGCGCGAGACCTCCTCGTCGATGCGCCGCTGCGTGCGCTCACTGTAGAACTTGTCGGTCAGACCTAATCCGCCCTGCGCTGGAGTAAGGAAAGGTGAGCGGCTGCGTTCGGCCAGAGAAATCGGCCCGAGCGCGTCCGACATGCCGTACTCGGTCACCATCAGCCGGGCAATTTCCGTCGCCTGCTTGAAATCGTTCGACGCGCCCGTCGAGATGCTGCCGACCATGATCTCCTCGGCCGCGCGCCCGCCCATCAGGCCGGCCATCTTGTCGAGCAGCTCCTCGCGCGACATGAGG
>VBLM01000437.1 GCA_005879095.1 Deltaproteobacteria bacterium | reverse complement strand
CGCGCGGTCTTCGCGACGGCGTGCTCTCTCCGGCCTGGCCGGGCGTTTCGGTTCAAGCGTATCCACGCGGATTTTCAGCGCTTATCGCGCTGCTCTCGCCGCTCGGTCTGGCCCGGGCCGGGCTTCTCGCCGCCGGCGTTTCGTACCTCGTCTTCTGGGCCGGGCTCACGGCGATCCTCGAGAGCCTGCGGACCCCGGCCGCGCGGACGGTGGCGGCGGTCGCCTTGCTGCTCTCGCGCACGCCGCAGATCTTCTTCGACTGGGGCGGCAATCCGACCGCGCTCGCGCTCGGCCACGCGCTGTTCGGCGCCGCGCGGGAAGGTCCGATTGCCGCGCACTTCTTCGCCGGCTCGGCGTTTTGTACAAAACGTACATTTTGTACAAAACGCGCATGGGTGGCCCCCCTCACCGGGGTCGCCGGGTTGGCCGCGGTGGTGGGCGCCCTGGCGATCTTCGGGCCGGCGCTGTCGGCCCGGGAGACGCACTGGCTTCGCGAGTACGCTGCCAACCAGGAGCGGGCCGGCTTCGGTGTCCTCGGCGACCCGGCGAACATCGCCACGGCGCTGGCGGTGGCGTGGCTCTTGTATAAGCGCGACTGGCGAGCGGTGGCCGTGGCGGCCGCCGCCGTGGTGGCGATGTCCGCCCTTTTCAAGTTGGCCCCGTACGCGGGCCTCTATCCGGCGCGATTCGCGCCGATGCTGCTGGTCATCATCGCGCCGCTCTGGGCGCGCGCGGCGGCGGCGAAGATTCCGCTGCTCGGCCCGGTCGCGATCGTGCTCGCCCTGCCCTTTCATTTCCGCTGGTACCAGTCGGCCGAGCCGATCGCGACGTTCAGAGATCTCACGGCGATCGCGTGCGTGGCGAAGAGCACACCGCCCGATGCTGTCGTCGACGGCGCTTACGGCGATGCCACGCAATGGATCCCGGCGCTCACCGGCCGCGCGGTCACCCGGCCGCACCAGCACGTCAGCCTCTTCGACGAGACCGACGCGGCTCTGGCGAAGCTGCCGCGCGCGACCTTTCGATTCGTGGGAGAGAGGCTGCGCTACCCGCCGGCGATCGGGCCGCCGCCCCCGACGGCGCCGCTCTGCGAGGGCGCGCTCTGGAAAACGGCTCAGTAGCGCGGTCGGGCGAACTCCGGTTCGTGACCGGGCGCGAGCACTTTCCCGCGCCGCCAGAGGATTTCTTCGCAGCGCGCGAGCAACTCGGGAAAACCGTCCTGAGTCAGGGCAGATACGGCCACGCCGCCGGACGCGAGCGCGAGCATCCGCGCCTGCTCCGGCGCGCGGTCGGACTTGTTGAAGACGAGCAGCCGCGGCGTCCGCTCGACGTCGAGGGTCGCCAGAACGCGCTCGACGGCCTGCGCCTGCTCTTCGTGGCGCGGGTCGCTCGCGTCCACCACGTGCAGGAGCAGGTCGGCCTCTTCCAGTTCTTCCAGCGTGGCGCGGAAGGCGTTGACCAGGTCGCGCGGCAGGTCGCGGATGAAGCCGACGGTGTCGGTCACGATCACTTCCCGGTCGCGGGGAAACTTGAGCCGGCGCGAGGTCGGATCGAGCGTGGCGAAGAGCTTGTTCTCCGTCAGCACGTCGGAATTCGTCAATGAATTCAATAGAGTGCTCTTGCCGGCGTTGGTGTAGCCGACGATCGAGACCACCGGCGCGCCGCTGCGATTGCGCTGGCGGCGGCGGACGGCGCGGTCGCCCGAGAGCCGGTCGATGCGCTCCTCCAAGACGGCAATTCGATCGCGGGCCCGGCGGCGGTCGACCTCGAGCTTGGTCTCGCCCGGTCCGCGCCCGCCGATGCCGCCGCCGAGGCGTGAGAGCGAATCGTCCCTGCCCACCAGCCGCGGCAACAGGTACTTGAGCTGCGCCAGCTCGACTTGCAGCTTGCCGTCGGCGCTCTGCGCCCGCTGAGCAAATATATCAAGTATCAATTGCGTCCGATCGAGGATCTTCAAGGACGTCGCCTCGGAAATATGACGCGCTTGCGACGGCGACAGGTTGCGGTCGAAGACGAGCAGGTCCGCGCCCACCGCCATGGAACGGACGAGGATGTCCTGCAGCTTGCCCTCGCCGATCAGCGTGCGCGGGTCGGGATCGCGGCGAGACTGTAGGATAGTATCGAGGACTTCGACGCCGGCGGTGCGCGCGAGCTCGGAAAGTTCCGCGAGCGATGCCTCCGCGGCGGTCCGCTCGCCGCGATGGACGCCGATCAGGATCGCGCGCCCCTCTACGCCGACCTCGCGCACCGGCGCGGTGCGGGCCATTTCCTGCTCGAGGGCCGCCACCTGCGCCTGCGCGTCGAAATCGAGGTCGTAGATGCTCGGCGCTTCGCTGAGCCGATAAAGGTCGCCGGATGCGTTGAACGGCAGCAACGTGGCCAGATAGATCTTGCCGGGCAGGCCGTCGTCCCGCGCCACGACGGCCGCGATCGCGTCCAGCCGCAGCAGGACGAGGTCGGTGAGGTCGTCGCGCGTGAGCGGCTCGTTTTTCAAATGCGTGTGCACGAGGCGCAGGCCGCGGAGGCGGGCCTGGCCGGCGCGGGCGCGGCCGATGTCAGGCAGAACGAGTTGGCGAGCGTCGCCGACGATGACGTGCTCGACCTCGCCGCGGCGGTTGAGCAGCACGCCGAGCTGTCGCCCGACCTCGCGCGACAGTTCCGTCAGATGCCGGGCGAGCTCGGCCGAAACCAGCTCTCGCTGCTGCACTCGGCGGCGCCAGGTGGCGAGCAATCGCCTGGATTGACTGGCCTTCAGCCCTGCGGTGTTGCCGGACAGCTCTTCTCTCACTGGCGCGCTTGTAACATGGGCACGACCCGCCCGCCTTTGATACATTTGCCTGTTAGAGACGAATGACCAACCTCCGTTCCTCCCTTGCGCGCTGCCGGCGTCCGGTGATCAAGATCGGGTCCGCCGTGCTCGCCGGAGGAGGGGGCAAGGCCTCGCTCGATCGGCGGAAATTCTCGGCGCTCTGTGACGACATCGCGGCGGCCGCGAAGGGGCGGACGCCGGTGGTCGTTTCGAGCGGCGCGGTCGCGCTCGGCGTCGAGCGGCTCGGCCTGCCGGCTCGGCCGAGGGAAATGGCGCTCAAACAGGCCGCCGCCGCAGCCGGGCAATCGCGGTTGATGCGCCTGTACGACGACGAGCTGGAAGCGCGCGGACTCCGCTGCGCGCAGGTGTTGCTCACGCATGCCGACATCGCCAACCGGGGCCGCTATCTCAATGCGCGGCGGGCGCTGTCGGAACTGCTCTCGCGCTCGGTGGTGCCGGTGATCAACGAGAACGACACCGTCAGCGTGGAGGAGATCAAGTTCGGCGACAACGACGCGCTGGCGGCGATGGTGGTCGATCTGGTCGAGGCCGATCTGCTCGTCATCCTCACCGACGCCGGCGGGGTGTATAGCAAGGACCCGCGTAAGTATGCGGATGCTGTACGAATTCCGGAGATCGAG